>DASVMB010000119.1:0-2457 GCA_036384575.1 Bacillota bacterium | reverse complement strand
CCATGACGACGCCCTGTATTCATTCTTTCTAGAGTTTCCGGCCAGAAAGAAAATAGCTCAAAAATCGTTCAGGGGTAGATCGAAAACGCATGCCGTGGCGGTGGAAGGGTATTCTTATTGAGAAAATATCTTTAAAAGAGTGGCAATTATCCCCGTGATCGAAAAAATGAAGAGGGGGTTCCTTGATGACAAATAGTAGAATGAATCCAAAGGTTGATGAATATTTAAGGAAAGCCCAAAAGTGGCGGGAAGAATTTGAGAAATTGAGAATGATCATACTTGACTGTCAGCTGACCGAAGAATTGAAGTGGGGTAAACCTTGTTACACATTTCAGGGAAGTAATATAGTTTTAATACAGGGATTTAAAGAATACTGTGCACTGCTGTTTTTCAAAGGCGCCTTGTTAAAAGATCCCCATGGCATTCTAATCCAACAAACGGAGAATGTACAGGCGGGGCGCCAGATCCGGTTCACCAATGTTCGAGAAATAGTTACAATGGAAACCATCTTGCAAGCTTATATTGATGACGCCATTGAAGTTGAAAAAGCCGGTTTGGAAATAAATTTTAAAAAGAATACGGGACTCACAATTCCTGAGGAATTTCAAAATAAATTCGAAGCAATCCCCGCCTTGAAAACTGCTTTTGAAGCATTGACGCCGGGACGGCAAAGAGCATACATTCTTTATTTTTCTGAACCCAAACAATCCAAAACCCGAGAGTCAAGGGTTGAAAAATGTATGCAGCAAATTCTCAATGGAAAGGGATTAAATGATTAGTGTATTCGATGTGAGGATTCGTCCATGCCGTTCGCCTGGGGTCGGATATGATCCTCATATATTTTACCTTCAATGGCAAAGCTAGTTCAAGAGACCAGCGTTTTGAAGTTTCAGATAGGGGAAAAACCATGCCGATCGGGTTACAGTTTATCGTTGCAGTATGTGGAGGAGTTTTCATCATCCTGATTTCCGCCCTCTTCCTTTGGCGGCCTGGTATCAACATCTGGACCGATGCCTTTGTAAAGCGGTTGATGAAAGATCCCTATCCGGAAAACATCGCAGAGATGTATAACGTCTTCACGAAAGTCGGATTCCAAAATGTCTTGGAAAGTGATTTGCGCTCGACATTCGGTGAACCTCTCAAACGCCCCTTCGGAAGCCCAAAACACTTATCTCCCTGGGATAAATTGCTTTTCAATCCGGTGTATTTTACCAGAAAACCGACGGTCGAATCGGTGGCTATCGATACCAAGGTAACCATCGGACCACAAGCCAAAAGACCGCTTGAGATCGATATCCCGATAATGATTGCGGGAATGGGTTGGGGCAGCGGATTATCCCTAAACGCCAAAATTGCCTTGGCGAAAGGCGCCGATTTGGTAAAAACCGCCACCGGCACCGGAGCCGGCCCTTTCTTACCCGAGGAACGTAAGCATGTCAAACGACTGATAATTCAATACCATCGCGGCTTTTGGGCAAAAGAAGCAGAGGTTTTGCGGCAAGCCGATGCGATTGAAATCAATCTCGGATATGGAGCTCATGAGTCGGCGCCGGTGATATGGAAGTATAAGGACTTAAGCCCGGAATTCCGCGATTACATGAAGCTAAAACCAGGCGAGGACTTAATCGAAGAGGCAACACTCCCCAATGCGAGAACCGCAACCGAATTAGCCAAATTGGTGCAGTATCTCCGCAAGTTAACCAACGGAGTGCCCATCGGAGTCAAACTCGGAGCTACCCACTATCTGGAGCAGGAACTGGACTTCTTGGCCGAAGCAGGGATCGACTTTATAAGCATCGCCGGAGGAGAAGCCGGAATTTATTACGGCCCGGGAATACTTGCCGATGATGTCGGTCTTCCCACCCTGCCGGCGCTGTGCCGGACGGCCAGCTACCTCAAACAGCGTGGTTTACAAAATAAGGTTTCCCTCATCGTCTCGGGAGGATTGGTGACTCCGGGACATTTTCTCAAGGCGTTGGCTCTGGGTGCCGATGCCGTAGCCATCGGTACCGTTGCCGTACTGGCCATGACGCATACTCAAATGACCAAGGTTTTTCCTTGGGAACCCTTGTCGGAGTTGGTTTTTGAAAATGGCAAATCAAAGAACAAATTATTCATCGATAAAGCGGCAATGAATGTCGCGAATTTTCTTAAGAGTTGTAATGAGGAGATCATATTAGCCATCCGCTGCATGGGCTGGAGCAAACTAAAAGAGTTGTCAACCGCCGATCTTTGCTCCACATCCGCTGAGATCGCCTCCATGACCGGAGTCGATCATTGTCTTTATCCCCCGAAAGGCTATGGAATCAAACAATGACTTTGAAATTTTGGATTCCAATTACCGGAGTTTTATTGGGCGCGGGTTTGGCCTCGTTGGCCTTAATCTTTGTTTTTATGGCCAAATTTCGCCAAAGCATTGCCGGTTTGATTAAAAATCCGGGCTCACTAGAAACCCTG
>DASVMB010000118.1:0-4377 GCA_036384575.1 Bacillota bacterium | reverse complement strand
GTTTTGGCTTTGGAATCGGAGCTGTGCTGGTTTTGGCAGCTGCCGGACGTGTTCAATTACATGCTTCAAATAAGGGTTTACTGATTGCCCGGGGGGTCTTCGGGGGTGGCGGGATACTACTTTATTTCATCGCCCTAGCCGGTGGATCCCTCACCAACAGTACGGTTTTGAATAACACCTACCCGATCTTCGCGACGCTGGCCGCGGCCGTGACTCTCAAAGAAAGAATCGGCTGGGGAACCGCTTTGAGTCTGGTATTATCCTGGATCGGGGTGGGAATGTTGATCCATCCGGATTTTCACCATTTGTTCTGGCCGGATCTGCTGGCTTTAATCTCGGGAGTTCTGGGAGGGGTGGCGATTGTCGTAATCCGGGAATTACGCCGCAATAATGAATCCGCCTGGACGGTCTTTTTTTACCTCAGTATTTTCGGTTTTTTAGCTTCCCTGGCTTTTGCCCTGCCTGTCTGGGTCTGGCCGGATGAAGCAAGTATTTGGTATCTTTTATTGACGGCTGTATTTGGGCTAATCGCCCAGGTAACGATGACCGCCTCTTATAAATACTGCCGGACCGCGATTGGCAGTATCCTTTCGATGACGACCATGGTTTTTACGGCCCTAATCGGCTTGACATTTTTAGGAGAAAAATTGACAATGCTCGAAGCAGCAGGGACGGCCTTAATCGTATTGGGATGCGCCGTGGCGGTTTGGCTGGCGGAGGCAAAGCCTAAGGAAAAAATATGTGAAGGATGACAAACCTATAACAGGGAAATAAATAAGGGAGCTCCCTCGCGGGGCTCCCATTTATAATATCGGGTCACCAGACCCGGAACGAAAGGAAATAGCCATTTTTCATGGCAATCACCTCCGTTATGTTTCCATTATACCGCAAGCGAAGTTCCTTCGCAACCTGTCCGGCAGGAATCGGGGGGGGAAATCAAGAATTCTTCCATAGGCAATAGGCAACAGGAGAACTAATTCTGGTGTGTATTTGGGATATGAAATTTAAAGAACTAATATCGGGGAATCAAGGGTATCCCTTACACACACTCTCTTCTTTCGCATTTCTGTGGCCTATTCCCTGTTGTCTATTGCCGCCCCTTTGAGTGCGTTACTCATACCTACGCCTAGGGTCTTTTATCTAGTGCCTGTTGCCTATTGCCTATTTACGGAATGGAGGGCTGCTATTATGAAGGTTACCGTCGGTTACGGCGAATTGAAAGAGCACCGTCTGATCCTGGAGCGGCTTAAAACAGCCCTCGCCCGGCAAGAATTCGGTTTAATCGTAATCTTTCCTACCTTGAGCCTGCTAGAAGAGATTCAAGATGAATTGCTGGCGGATCCGGAAGTCCTGGGATGCGGTGGCTTCCGGCTCCTGCTTTTTGAAGGGTTCATTCAAGAGCTCGGCCAGGAGTTGGGTGAGGGGCGCCCTAAGCCCAGCCCGCTTGAACAGGAACTTTTACTCTATGAATGTTTTAAGCGGCTGGATGCGGCCGGAAAAATAGACTATCTTAACCGGGTGCCGTGTAACTCCGGATATCGCCAAGCGATTTTACAGGGATTCGCCGAATGGAAACGGAGCGGCCTTACCGCGGAACGTTTCCGGAACTGGGCGACCGGCCGGGGCCCGCGGGTGGAACAACTAGCTTTGCTTTATGACCGGTACCAGCAGGCATTGGTGGAACGGGGTTTTGGTGATGAGGATTTAATCCTTGCGAAGTTGGAGAAAAGATCCGGGGTGACTGGAAATAGAGGGTCCCAGGAAACGGTTCTTTTATATGGGTTCAGCGACCTGACTCCGCTGCAAATGCGGTTTATTCAAGCCCTCAGCTCCCGGTTCCGGTTCGAAGCGATGATCGACCCGACCTTGGTAGCAGAGTTTCAAGATCTGATCGCCAAACATTTTCTGTTTGTCATCCCTACCCGGTCCGGGTCTGGGGCAACAGGCAGCGCCCTAAAAAAGCTGCAACAGAGATTTTGGGCCGGGGCTCCCGTGCCTGAGCCTATTGAACCGGAGGACTTGTCATTACAAATTTGGCAGGCGGCCGGGGCGACGGGACGGGCAACAGGGATCGCCCGGGAAATCAGAGATTGGTTACGCTCCCATCCCGATTGGGGTTTACATGATTTTCTGATCCTGACTCCCACACCCCAGGCGTTCATCCAAACGGCCAGGCCGGTTTTTCAAGAGTATGGTCTCACTCTGGCTGAAATGGCATTACCTTTACAACAATCGCCCGCGATCACCCGGTTTCTGGAAGCGCTGCGGGTGGTGAATGCGGATTGGCAGTGGAACGAGATCGCGGTGCTTATCCGGCGTTCTTACCCGAAACAGCTTAACGCAATCGTAGATCGGTTGCTGCTGGAGATCGCGAACCGCTACGGCGCTGTCTCCGGGAAACGTCGCTGGCTTAATCTCATTCGTCAGGAGGCCTTCCAGCAATACTTCTGCGAATTGGGACTCGATCTGGGGTCTTTGACCGCTATTTTGCGCAAAACTGCCGCCATTCCGGATTCGGCTACTCTACCTGAGTATCTGACTTTCTGCCGTGACTGGTTTAATGTCCCCCCGGTCCCGCTTAAGCCGGATGATCCGCTTTTAACCCTGGAGATCCAAGACGGGCGGGCCGTTCGCGAATTGGTACGGTTGATTGAGATTTGGATCCGCTATCTGGAGTCAACTGTCGATGGGCCATCCGCTGTCAAGGATGCCATCCTTCGTTGCAGTGAATTTCAGCGTCAATTTGAAGATTTTTTAGTCCGGACCGAGCTTACACCCCTTTCACCCTTGACAGCAGAGCTTCGGGTACTGCCGCTCCGGGAGTCCAGGGGGCTTAAGGCCCGGGTAGTCTTCATTGTCGGATTGGAACAGGGGGTCTTGCCCCGGTTTTATGTAAATGATTGGAAGCTGACTGTCGCCGACCGTTTGGACTTCCGCAGCCGGGGCGTGGAACTGGAAACCGGGGTTCAGTATCAGATTCAGGAACGGCTCGCGTTTTATTGGGCGTTGCAAACCGCAGTCCAATCCCTCTATCTGGTCTGCCAAAACCAGGACGACAATGGTCAACCCCTGGTTCGCTCCACCTTTTTGGAGGAGATCGGCGATTACTTTCCCGAACTTGAAAAGCGTTGCCGGATTTTACCGCTGGTGTCCAAGTCTCCTTCGGAATGGAACGACTGTTACACCGCCTACGAGAAACGATCTTTTTGGGTTGAGCGATTGAATGCTCCTGCTCAGGAAATCGCGGGAGATAATGCAACCGCCGGCAACTTGTTTGGCGCGGGTGAAGCAGTAAACACACCAAAAGCACCAAACACATCCGGCGCTATAAACGAATATTCCAAAATGGCGCAATGGATGGAGCCTTCCTGCCGGATTCTGGCGGCAGAGCTTCTCAATTGGCGAGACCGCCGCAGTCCTCAATCCGGCTTTTTCCATGATCAGGAGCCTTTGGAACGGTTACACCGGATTTTCGGATCGGGACATGTCTGGTCGATTACCGCACTGGAGGACTTCAGAAATTGTCCTTACCGGTTCTTTCTAAAACATGTGCTAAAAGTGGAATCCTTGGTCGAACCGGAATTATTTCCAACCGGTCTGGAATTGGGAAATCTCTATCATCAAATCCTGCAAGATTTTTGCGAACAATACCGTGGCCTGTCACTGGCCGCGGAGAAAACCGCCGAATATCGTCGGGTTCTGGCCGGTTGTCTCGCGAATTTCTATCGGGAATGGCAGGAATCGGCTCCGAATGACCTGCTCAAATTGGTCCTGCTTATCCAGGAGAAACAAATTTGGCGCACCCTCAATCTCTGGCTTGATTCCGAAATACGTTGGGCCGAGGCTACCAACCACCGTTTCCGGATCTTCGGGCTGGAATATGCCTTCGGTTTGGCCAAAGGGGATTACGATCCCGGTTCTTTATCCGAACCATATCAGTTGGAGACGACCGATGGGCCGATTCGGTTCCAGGGCAAGATCGACCGGGTAGATCAAGATGAATCCGGGTATTTCACGGTTTATGATTATAAATCGGGCAGGGGTCCATCCACCCAGGAAGTTTTAAATGCAAACCGCCTGCAACTTGCGGTATATCTCCTTGCGCTTGAACAGTTATCCTTTGGCCCGGATCGGGCTTTGGGCGGGAGTTATATTGGACTCAGGCAACCCTCCCGGAGTCGGGGCGGGGTTTGGCGGGCCGATCGTATCGCCCTGCCTTTTAGCGGCAAGGCAGCACTGGCCGGTGAAACTTGGGAACAATGGTTGCGAGGGGTAGAGACGGTGCTGGTGGAGACTGTCACTGCGATCCGGGGCGGGGAGTTTGGCAGCCTCGGCGCCGATTGTCCCGATTATTGCGAATACCGTGATATCTGCCGC
>DASVMB010000117.1:0-9235 GCA_036384575.1 Bacillota bacterium | reverse complement strand
CCTGAAACTCATTTCTAGCCGGTCCGCTTATGCACGTATAAACCGGGTTCTTTATTCATCTACGGCCAAAGTTGCGATAAGTTCCGGTTCTTTTTGCCACGGGGCGGCGATCAATTTCCAGATCGGCGTATTGACCATCCGGTCGATCTCCTGATAGAAATTGATGGCTCCCTTGAACCCGGCATAAGGCCCGCCATAATCGTAACTGTGCAATTGCTTGCAGGGAACGCCCATTTTCTGGACGGCGTATTTCTCCTTAATGCCCGCACAGAAAATATCCGGCTTGTAAAGTTTGATCATCCGTTCCATCTCATAATGACTGATATCATCGATGATTAAACTGTCCTTATCCATCTCCGTCATCATTCCGTCATAATCTTTGAACCGGAATCCTTCCGCCGCCATCTTCTCCAGTTCGGCTGCACTCTTTCGCGGGCGATAACGCGCCGGATCCGGGGTGACCGCGAGCTGCTCGATATTCCGGCTGTCGGCGTCGATCTTAATTGCCGGCAGTACCCGCCGGCCTTCGTAATCGTCACGGTGGGCGAATTCATATCCCGCAGCCACGGTTTTCATGCCAATCTCCCGGAATAAATCCTGATAATGATGGGCCCGGGAGCCCCCGACAAAAAGCATCGCCAGCTTCCCCTCGCAACGCGGACGGATTGCGGCACGCACCTTTTCAACCTCCGGCATCTCCACTCTTATCACCTCTTCCACCCGGGCTTTCAACTCCGGGGTCCCAAAATAGGCGGCGATCTTCCGCAACGATTTGGCGGTGCTCTCGGCCCCGATGAAATTGACCTTAATCCACGGGATACCGTACCGTTCTTCCATCATCTCCGCCACATAATTGATGGAACGGTGACACATGATTACATTCAAACTGGCGGTATGGGCATTGGCAAACCGATCGTAGGTGGAATTACCGCTGAAGGTGGCCACCAGTTTCATGCCGCACTTTTCCAGGATCCGTTCAATTTCGAACTCGTCGCCGCCGATGTTGTATTCGCCCAGGAGATTGATGCGGTAAGGCTCCTGCCCCGGAGTATCGTCAAGTCCCACCACATGCCGGAATAATTGATTATTGGCGATATGATGCCCGGCGGACTGGCTGACTCCCTTGTATCCTTCGCAACTGAAGGCAAAGACATTGATGCCCAGTTTCTCTTTCATCTCCCTGGCTACCGCATGAATGTCATCGCCGATTAACCCCACCGGGCAAGTGGCAAAGATGCCGATGGCTTTAGGTTTAAAAATCCGGCATGCTTCTTCAATTGCCTGACGCAGCTTTTTGGTGCCGCCGAAAACGATATTATCGTCTTGCAGATCGGTTGTGAAACAATAAGTCATGAAGTTCGCGTCCGCATCGTCCTGCGGCCGAGTTTGATTGCGCCTGGTCAACCAACTGTAAAACCCGCATCCGACCGGACCGTGAGTAATATTTAAAATATCCCGGGTCGGACCCAGCACGACTCCTTTGCATCCGGCATAGGTGCAACCGCGCTGCGTGATGATCCCCGGTATGGTGCGGACGTTGGCCTCCACTTCCGGCATGACTTCCGGGTCGGGATCATTGGGCACGATATGTTTCGCCCTTTTTCTGGCTACTTTGGCCGGGTAGATCTTGAGCAGATCCTCCTTGACCTCCCCCGAACCGGGTTTTCCCGCTTTATTCTGCATTGAGGTATCCTCCTTTTCATCCCGTTCTCCTGGCGTAAGCACGTTAACCATCATCACGGGCTAGTTATCCAGGATCAGGTCCCCGGTTTCGCCGGTCCGGACCCGGTACGCTTCCGACACCGGCAGGACGAAGATCTTCCCGTCGCCCGGTTGTCCCGTACGGTTGGTTGTGATCAACGTTTCCACCACCGTACGGACCAATGTGTCCGGAACGACCACGGTCAACAACCGTTTAGGATACAATCTTGGCCCCTTGCTCAATTGGGAAATGGCTTCGTCATAGCCATTCTCGGCACCCTGAAGCGTCCGTAGATCCACTTTTCCCTTGCCCCGTCCCGCCACCCGTCCCGTGGCGGTAAAGGATGTGATTCCGGCATCCGCCAAGGCTTGTTTCGTCTGATTCATCATGTTCATCCGAATGATCGCCATGACTTCCTTCAACTTCGATTCCCCCTTTGAGGTTGATGAAATAACTCCGGTCAAACCTCAAGCCTCTTTCACTCCGGAACTGATGGTGTAAACCTCCTCGACCGGGATGACGAAGATCTTCCCGTCGCCGTATGCGCCGGCGTCGCCGGTACGTGCGCTCTCCATGATGGTTTTGATGACGAATTCCTTATCGTTATCCGAAACCACCATCAGTAAGAGTTCCTTCGGAAGCTCATCGTAATGGACTTCGCCGATTTTAATCCCGCGTTGTTTGCCCCGGCCATAAACCGAGACCTTGGTGACTGCCGGATAACCCGCGGCCATCAAAGCGGCCATCACCCCATCGCATTTTTCAGGCCGGACAATCGCCTTAACCATCAACATTCGGATCACCTCTTCAATAATTTTTCTGCCCTACCGCGCCAAGGGCCGTCAACTGGCCACACCGTATTCGATCAACAATTTCTCGAGCTGATCGATGGCAAGCGGCTTGGGAATTACAAACATCTCATTTTTGTCGATCAACCGGGCCAGATTGCGGTAATGATCCGCCTGGGGATGGGTTTTATCGAAATCAATCACGGTTTTCCGGTTGATCTCGGCCCTTTGGACCATATTGTCGCGGGGAACAAAATAGATCATTTGGGTTCCGAGCTGTGCCGCGAAGGCTCTAATCAAGGCTTCCTCGTTGTCCACCTTCCGGCTGTTGCAGATCAATCCGCCCAAGCGGACCCCGCCGGACTCGGCAAATTTGACGATTCCCTTGCAGATATTGTTGGCCGCATACATCGCCATCATTTCGCCGGAAACTACGATATAGATCTCTTGCGCCTTTCCCTCACGGATCGGCATCGCGAAACCGCCGCAGACCACATCACCCAAAACGTCATAAAAAACGTAATCCAGGTTCTTATCCTCTTCATAGGCGCCCAACTGTTCCAGGAGATTGATGGAGGTGATGATTCCCCGTCCGGCGCAGCCTACGCCGGGTTCGGGCCCTCCGGACTCGACGCACAACGTGCTTGCAAAACCGGACTTCATGACGTCGCCCAGGTCGATATCATCCCCTTCATCCCTCAAGGTATCCAGGACCGATTGTTGCGCCAGTCCACCCAATAACAACCTGGTGGAATCGGCCTTGGGATCGCAACCTACCACCATGACCTTCCGGCCCATCTCCGCCAGTCCGGCCACAGTATTCTGGGTAGTAGTGGATTTGCCGATCCCGCCCTTACCATAAATGGCAATCTTTCGCATCCTCATCACTCACTTTCCGGAATCAGTGTTATATATTTGTCAGTTATGAGTTAAATATAATGGAAAAATATCAAATTGTCAATTGGTAAACTGACATAAACATGACATATCTAGTAAACATCTGGTAAACACATAAGCACAATTTAGTAATTTTTTAGAAATCTTGTTTTTTGTATCCTTCCATACACGATCCAAGCTTTTTGCAAAACTAAAAAACCGTCCTTTTTCGGAGGACGGTTTTTACGCTTGAATATTTCGTTTCTCTTATGCTTCCTTTTTATGCAGGCAAACTAGCCGGGTCTGGCGCCAGTTTTTTCGCTGGTAAAAATCCAACGCCGGCCGGTTTTCCCGATCGGCCAGCAACTCCAAGCGCCTGGCGCCGATGCCGAATCCCCACGCCTCCATCGCCGCCAGCAGGCGGCTGCCGATACCGTAGCCGCGATACGCTTCGAGAACTACCAAGTCCTCAACCAAAACCGCCATTCCTCCCTCGGCGGTGGAGATCAAAGCCTGTCCGGTGCACATTCCGGAAATACTCCCTTCCACTTCCGCCACCAGTACCCTGCGGTGATCCGAATCTTCCAACATCATGGCAAGACCGCGGCGCTGGGCGGCTTCATTCACATGAAAATCCGCCTCGATGGTGAATAAGACCCGCAATAACCGGACCATCGCCTCAATATCGGCGTCTGTCGCCTCACGAATCATAACATCCGAGTCCATCCAGAAACACTCCTTTCTTTTGCATGAAACGTACAATATTAAATTATAGATAGTTTAAATATTCAAATTGTCTCCGTCAAGATATATTCCATGAAGTTAACAATAAAAAAATTAGAGATTTTACGGGCCTAATAACGACTCACCCTCTCACAACCCCGAGATAATCGTTAGTTCTGAGCTCCCCCCTCTTTCCGGCCTGCCCGGAGAGAGGGGGCGTACCTATGTGACTACAACCTCCCGACCGACTGGAGGGGTGAGTCGCTGACTCGCTTTCCTGGAAACTTGTCCCAAAATAAAATGGTTTATGATATAATAGATTTGAAGTTGTTTTGCGGGGTGATACGGATGGAAGATAACAAGGTAGCGGTGTTGCTTGAGGACTTACGAGCGCAGTTTGGGGTTTTCGGAGAAGGATTACAACTGTTAGATAGTAAGGTTGATAAAGGGTTCCAAGAAGTTAATGAGAAGATTGACTCATTACAGACTGAATTAGCCAATTTTAAGGACGAGAACCGTCAGGAACATCAGCAACTGCAACAAGCCATTGCTGAACTCGATACCGAGGTTGTTAAGCTGAAACGGGTGAAATGAGTGGGGTCTCGGCGCGTTCCTTCAAAACCACCGAACACCAATCATCCCGCATTCCTCCCCTCTTTCCGGCTTACCTGGGAGAGGGGAAACGCATCAATGTTGCTTCGACCTCCCGGCCAACTGGAGGGGTGAGTCGCCGACTCGCTTTCCTGGAAACTTGTCCCAAAATGAAATGGTTTATGATATAATAGATTTGAAGTTGTTTTGCGGGGTGATACGGATGGAAGATAACAAGGTAGCGGTGTTGCTTGAGGACTTACGAGCACAGTTTCGGGTTTTCGGGGAAAGTTTGCAGATGCTAAACGAAAAGATGGATCGAGGGTTTAAAGAAATTAAAGATGAGATCCGTGAGTTTAAAGAACAAAACCGTCAGGAACATCAGCAATTGCAGCAAGCCATTGCCGAACTTGATACTGAGGTCGTCAAGTTGAAACGGGTGAAATGAGCAGGGTCTAAAGGCGACTCACCCCCTCTCAACCTTGAGATTATCGTTGGTTATGAGCTTCCCCCTCTCTGCCGCCAAGCGGTAAAGAGGGGGATTTGTTTTATTTCAGCATTTTACGGCGTTCCTTCAAAATACAACGGCTAATCTCCCTTTCATCCCCTCTTTCCGGCCTGCCCGGAGAGAGGGGAGGCGCATCTATGTAACTTCAACCTACCGCTAACTGGAGGGGTGAGTCGCTGACTCGCTTTCCTGGAAACCCGTCCCAAAATGAAATGGTTTATGATATAATAAATTTGAAGTTGCTTTGCAGGGTGATTTGGATGGAAGATAACAAGGTAGCAGTGTTGCTCGAGGATTTACGGGCACAGTTTCGAGCTTTCGGGGAAGGATTAGATGTTCTTCATCATGAAATAAAAGAAGATAGACAAGAAATGGCTGACTTCCGAAATGAAACAAATCAGCGTTTTTTGGAGAATAGCCGGGACCATCAACAACTTATGCAAATGATTAAAGAATTGGATAAAGAAGTCCAGGTTGAAATTAAGAGGGTTAAATAACCAGATTCATTTCACTTTTGCATTTCCTTTACCTTCACAAGTCCGAATTCCACTATTCCAAAGGTTGAATTCGATATTCCTCCTCATCTTCCGGCAAGATCAAATTCACCGTCAAACTGCCCGGCTTTACATAGATATGGACTTTGCGGCCGGTTTTAAAGCCATTTTCAGCCAACCAACTACCGGAGAGGCGAATTAACGGGACGAGTTTATTATTACGATGGACCGAGCCTACAGTTACATATCGGTGATTTCGCATCGCAATGCTCCTTTATTTTGTGATTAATGAAGCTTCATGAAGTTACATTAATCATAACACGATTTGTTTGATTTTTCAAGTAACTTCATAGTATTATCTTAAAGAAGGTGATGCTGCTACGGCTACAGTGAGGCTTAAAAATCGAGTTCAGATATCAAGTTCCGTGGATAAAGCTCTATGGGAAAATTTTCAACAATTATCAAAGAAGACTCGAATTCCAGTATCAAGACTGCTAGATGAAGCGATTGAAGATTCATTGAAAAAATATAATCAAACACAAAAAAGCTCCAACTAATTTTGGAGCCTTTTGTTTTATGGGATTTTATAATTCTTTATTTTCGCTTCTTTATTTTCTTTTGCTGGAAATCCATTGAACCAGTAGCGGTAGAACTTTCAATACCATTTTTACCACTATCAACCGACCCAGACTTACTTCTATTAATATTTAGAATAGCTCCATACAATTCATCGGGATCACGGGCTATAGATTCTAATTCAAACTTTGAATCTATATATCCGCTAATGTTTTTATGAAGTTGTTTTTCAAAACTGTTTCCGCTGAACAAATCGGTGATATCATCCATGATATTACTTAATCCCCATCTACCGTCAATGGCAACAAATAAACTAAATACCGATGAAATCATTCCTAAAGTTTCATTTTTACTCAACAAGGCCGTAGCATTTATCATAGAACCCACCATATTCCAACCCTGTTGCAATCCAATCGAAAAATTCCCTGTCGGATCAACATTATTTACCGGATTCTGCCCACAATAGCTATACAGATTCGGATCATCCGCCACCGAATCTTCGGAAATAAACCTTCCTACCTCCGGGTCGTACCACCGGGCATTGAAGTAATACAGCCCAATATCCTCGTCCCAATCCTTCCCGGTGAATCCGTCCTCCGTCTCCTCCGGGAACTTGCCTTCATGTCCGGCCTGGTCGATTCGTTGGCCAAAGGGCGTGAAGTCCCGCTCAACGACCTTGTTTCCATTCTCATCGGTGACCACCAGCCCATTGCCTTCGTGATCGTTGTTATAGTAGAACTTCTTGGCGTCGCCGCCGATCACTCCATTCACCAGGGCTAAGTGTTGCTTAAAGAGATAATAATAAATAAAGAATACTATCTGTTATCATAGAATTCCTCCAGTATATAGTTTTCTCTGGCCTCAAAGAAGGGCCTAAAAGCGACTCACCCCTTACATGGCCTCGAGATCATCGTTATTCCTGAGCATTCCCCTCTCTGCCGACAGGCGGCAAAGAGGGGAATATGTTTTATTCCGGTAATCAAGATACAAGAGAAATCCTCAACGTAGTGATACATCTTTCAAAAAAAGGACGAATGCAACTCATCCCGCATTCTTCCCCTCTTTCCGGCTCGCCCGGAGAGAGGGGAAGCGCATCAATGTTGCTTCGACCTCCTGGCTAACCGGAGGGGTGATTCGCTGACTCGCTTTCCTGGAAACTTGTCCCAAAATGAAATTGTTTATGATATAATAAATTTGAAGCTGTTTTGCGGGGTGATTGGATGGAAGATAACAAGGTAGCAGTGTTGCTTGAGGATTTAATAGCCAAATTCCGTGTCTTTGGCGAGGGATTGGACGGGCTTCGAGATGAAATGAATAACCGCTTCAGTGAAATGAATAACTGCTTCAATAATTTAGAACAAAAAGTTGATAAGCTTGAATCCAAACTTGATGCTCATATCGAAGAAAATCACCGTGACCACCTTCAACTCATGCAATTAATTAAAGAAACGGATATCGAAGTCCAAGAATGAAAAAATATAATCAAACACAAAAAGGCTCCAACTAATTTTGGAGCCTTTTGTTTTATGGATTTGGCACCAGTTAATTTATTCTTCCCCCTCATCCTCCCCAGGTGCACATGTTCCCGATACAACTATTTCTGAGATACATGTATCATTATATTTAGTCCCTTTATAAACATTTTCAATAATAACCCATAATCTCTTAGGATCATAAGTAGGAGGTGCTCCATAATCAAGTAAATTAAAAACTTGTAACCCTTTGAAATCCTTAAATTTTAGACGAATTATGGGATAATCATAACGAAAACTTTTTGTGCGAATATCATATCCGGTATATCTTTCGACGATTAGAAGTGCCGTTTTAACTCGGTTATTTTCCTTCCAGATCTTATCGCTTTTTAAATATCCCGGTATCATCCCAAAATATAACATCCCAGTCGGTCTGTCGGTTCTCTTAGCATTTAATACAATTGATATCCATTCTCCTATTCCATCTCCATTAGCTCCTTCAACCCAAGCTGTATCAACTTTATTATCAAATAAATTATTAGTAAGGTATCCCTTGAAAGTCAAAGAACCTTTGGTTAAGACATCAAGCTTTTCTAGATTGTCATGCCAAATCGTACTCCAAGCTGCTTCATTTGTCTTTTGTTCATATAAATCCTTTTTTGAGTATTCTTCATAGCTTATTAATTCATTTGGTTCAAGTTCTAGTTCTACTTCAGATGCATCAATCCCTATACTCTTAATTATGTTTAAAATTGACTTATCAATATCCAAATTGTTAGCACTTGTTGTAACTGATAATGTAAATAAAATAAAAGTTATGATTAAAAATATCTTTCTCATGCAATTCACCCCCTAAAGTCTCATTAATGATATGCTTCCTGCTCTTTGTCTACTTATTTCGCCTTCTGTTCTACCAAGAGAATCAACTACAGGTTGATTTGTATCAGGATCAATAATAGGAGAGTTTATCTTGAAATAAGACATAAATCTATCCCATTGTCCAGAAAAATTTGGATTGGAACCATCGTAAATTGTAATGCACCCTTTTGAGAATGTCCAAGTATCCCCGCCTTTATGGATATGGATACCTTCTAAAAATGTCATTTCTCCATTTGGTTTGGTTCCTTTAACAGGATAGTTATTTCTTAGCCATAATGCTTGATAATCGCCATGATACCCATAATTAACCTCGGCAGTTACATCACCAATATCGTTATAATCACCGGTTAAAGTTTTCTTCTCACCTTTAGATTTATACCAGCCCTTAGCATCCGTGCTCTCAAAATTAACCGCACTAAAAGCCCCTAACTTTCCATCTTCACCCAATACTAAAAGCATATCATCATATGTATTTTGACCTTTAAGATTTTCATTGTCTGGTTTTGTAGTCGGCCCATTTCCCCAACCTCTTAAACCAATTAGAGTGGCCCCGGAATTATTGCCTTTGACCTCATTAAAATAATCCTTGTATTTATCTTTTACAGTTGTTTCAAATTTTCCGGCTT
>DASVMB010000116.1:0-9190 GCA_036384575.1 Bacillota bacterium | reverse complement strand
GGATGTATCCGGTCGGTGCGCTGTGGGGGTTCCGGACCGCGTCGGAGCTTGAGGCGAGCGGCGCGAAGCGATTAATCGCGGAACCCCGGGAGATAATGGATTTTTTTGTATAATTATTTTTCGAAAGGATTCCCGTCATGGCGAAAGAAAAATTTCCGGTCACTCCGGCCATCCGGGTGTTACGCGCCGCCGGGGTTGACTTTCAAGAATATCTTTACGAATACGAAGAGCGGGGCGGCACCGCCATAGCCAGCCGGGAGCTGGGTATAGATGAGCATTTGGCGATCAAAACCCTGATTATGGAAGATGAAAATCATAACCCGCTGGTCGTCCTGATGCATGGCGACCGTGAAGTTTCCACCAAGGAACTGGCACGGATTATCGGAGTGAAATCGGTAACCCCCTGTACGCCGGAGAATGCCAGTAAACACAGCGGCTATCTGGTGGGCGGCACCTCACCCTTTGGTACCAGGCGAAAGATGCCGGTGTACGTAGAAGAGACCATTCTGGATCTCCCGGTGATATACATTAACGGCGGCAAACGGGGGTTTCTGGTGGCTATGAACCCGGAGGAACTGAACCGGCTCGTCGATCCGAAACCGGTCCGGGTGGGGATCAAGGAATAAACTGTGTACTGGGATTTAAAATCGGCTCTTTAACTCTCCAAGGGGTAATACGAGGAAAAACAAACTTTTCGCTATGTTTTCGAAATGGTTGATCCTATGCTCCTTTTTTCGTGAAATTTCGTGTGTTTCGTGGTTTTTGTAATGGGGCACTGAGTGAGGCACAATTAAACAAATAACGCTTTACGAACGAACGATCGTATGTTAATATAAATACGAACGATCGTTCGTTTTGTTTGCCATATCATTGAGGTGAAGCCATGGACGCTGCCAAAACTTCCACAAAAGATAGAATCATCGAGTCGTCAATAGATCTCTTTTCCGAGAAGGGTTTCTATGAGACCTCGATTCGCGAGATCGCCAAAAAGTGTAATCTCCAAGTAAGTTCTCTATATAGTCATTTTTCCGGCAAGGAAGAGATTTTAGATGACATACTCAAAATTTACCGTGAAGAATTAGTTAAGGTGAGAATACCCGATGAAAGAATCGAATCGCTTGTGAACAGTATGTCTCTCGAGGAGATCCTGGCCAAAGGTTTTACCGTCCTCATTGATACCACCTCTTCGCTCAGAATGAACAAAATAATCAAGATTATGGTAATGGAGATGTATCGTAATCCGAAAGTGCGCGATTTTTATACCCAATGGTATTTTAATGAGAACAGGATTTCAATCATGAATCTATTTAAGAGGTTGCAAGCGCAAGAAAAGATCAAAAAGGTTGACCTGGAGATGCTTACTTCGGTCTTTGGTGCGCTGATGAACTATTTTTATCATGAGTACTTTTTGGCCAAGTTGGATCATAAGGATACCAAAGAATTGGAGCAGAAGATTGAACAACACCTAGAGTTCTTTGTCGGCTTAATTAAGTAAAACCCGGGATAGCCAAAGGGGGTCATTCGATGGGTAAAAGCGTTGAGATACGATGGCACGGCCGCGGCGGGCAAGGCGCCAAGACTGCGTCCCTGCTGCTGGCGGAGGCGGCGTTTAATACGGGCAAGTATATTCAGGGCTTTCCGGAGTACGGCTCGGAAAGAATGGGGGCGCCGATAACCGCGTATAACCGAATCAGTGATGATAAACTGACGATCCATTGCAATGTGTATGAACCGGATTATGTTGCGGTGGTGGATGATACTTTGCTTGCTTCGGTTGATGTTACGGCGGGGTTAAAGAAGTCTGGAGCAATTATCATCAATACCACAAAATCTCCCGATGAAATAAGGCCTTTGCTAAAAGGTTACCCGGGGAAGATTTGCACCATCGACGCCAGGAGCATCTCCATTGAAACTTTGGGAAAATACTTTCCAAACACCCCGATGCTCGGCGCGGTTGTAAAGGTCAGCAAAGTCCTTGAGGAAGAAGAGTTCTTAAAGGATATGGTCGATTCCTTCAAACATAAATTTGCTAAAAAACCCGAAGTGGTAGAAGGCAATATCCATGCGCTCGAACGGTCGCTAAGGGAGGTAAAGGGTCTGTGAATGACTACATAAAAAAAACCGAATCGCGTATGGTTCCCAATGATGTAACCTGGAGAGAGATTACCATAGGCGGTACCATTCCATATGCCGGAAATGCCAGTTTATTTAAAACCGGGGACTGGCGTTCAATGAAACCACGGTGGATACAAGAAAAATGCAAGCAGTGCCTGCTTTGTTACCCTGTATGCCCCGATACATCTATATTAATCGATGCGGAAGGTAAAAGGGTTGAATTTGATTACGATCATTGCAAGGGTTGCGGCATATGCGCCAAGGTCTGTCCATTTAAAGCCATTGAATTTGTAGAGGAAAGCAAGTGAGGAGGATGTAATAATGGCCATCAGGGAAAGAATGAGCGGTAACGAAGCCACAGCCTTTGCCATGAAGCAGATAAATCCGGATGTAGTCGCGGCATTTCCGATTACCCCATCAACCGAAGTTCCTCAGTATTTCTCAAATTTTGTTGCCGACGGAACAGTAAATACTGAATTTGTTGCCGTTGAATCGGAACACAGCGCCATGTCGGCATGTATTGGAGCTCAAGCGGCAGGTGGAAGGGCGATGACCGCTACATCTGCGAATGGCCTGGCCCTTATGTGGGAATGTCTGTATATTGCCGCCAGTTCCAGACTACCAATTGTAATGGCTTGTGTAAACCGGGCACTTTCCGGCCCGTTAAACATCCATAACGACCATAGCGATTCCATGGGCGCAAGGGACTCCGGCTGGGTTCAGCTTTATAGCGAAAATAACCAGGAAGCATACGACAATATGCTGATGGCCCATAGGATTGCCGAGGATCCCCGGGTGATGCTCCCGGTAATGGTTTGTCAGGACGGTTTTATCACTTCCCATGCGGTGGAAAACATCGAATTGGTAGAGGATGATCAGGTTAAGACCTTTGTCGGAGAGTATAAACCAAAATACTATCTTCTGGATCGGGAAAACCCTGTTTCGGTGGGGCCTTTGGACCACTTTACCCACTGTTTCGAACATAAAAGACAACAAGCCCAGGCAATGGCGAATGCCAGGCAAGTCATACTGGAAGTCGCATCCGAGTTCGAAAAGATAACCAGTAGAAGCTACGGCTTTTTTGAAGAGTATCAAACGGCGGATGCCGTAGTGGTTGCCGTGATGATGAACTCTACTGCCGGAACAGCCAAATTTGTCGTAGACCGGCTGCGGGCGGAGGGAAAAAAAGTCGGTCTAATCAAACTCAGGGTGTTCAGACCTTTTCCAGTCAATGAATTAACTGCCGCTTTATCCAAGTTCAAGGCGGTTGCGGTAATGGATAAAGCCGACAGTTTTAATGCCGCCGGTGGGCCGTTGTTTACCGAGATCTCCAGCGCTATTTTTGGAAAAGGGATATCCGGCGTGAAAGTCATTAATTACATCTATGGTCTGGGCGGAAGGGATGTCAAGCCCGGAGATATCGAATATGTATACGGTGAGTTGTTGAAGATCGCAAGCTCCGGTCAGGTTGAATCAGTCTATAATTACCTGGGTGTAAGGGAATAGGAGGAATAATGAATGGCTTATAATCTGAAGGAGATTGCAAAAAAACCGGAAAGGCTCAGCGGTGGTCATAGAATGTGCGCCGGATGCGGCGCTCCGGTTGTCGTCAGACAGATATTAAGGGCTTTACGGCCTGAAGATCACGCGGTTATCGGAAGCGCCACCGGATGTTTGGAAGTGACTACATTTCTTTATCCTTATACCGCATGGAAGGATTCATTCATTCACAATGCCTTTGAAAATTCGGCCGCTTCGATATCCGGTGCGGAGGCCGCATATCGAGCTTTAAAGCGAAAGGGGAAGCTCGCAAGGGAAACTAAATTTCTAGCATTTGGCGGCGATGGAGGAACCTATGACATTGGCCTGCAGTCACTGTCCGGAGCGATGGAGCGGGGCCATGACATGGTTTATGTTTGCTATGACAATGAGGCTTATATGAACACCGGCATTCAGCGTTCATCGGCTACTCCGAAATATGCCGATACAACCACCTCGCCCGTTGGGAAAAAGGTCCCGGGAAAACAGCAATGGCGCAAGGATCTTACTGAAATCATGGTTAACCATCATCTGCCGTACGTCGCCCAAACCGCGGCAGTGGGAAATATGAAGGATCTTTACGAAAAGGCGGAAAAGGCCATCTATACGCAAGGCCCGTGTTTTCTTAACGTGCTGGCCCCGTGTCCCCGCGGCTGGCAGTACAACACCTACGATCTAATGGAGATAAACAGGTTGGCGGTGGAAACCTGTTTCTGGCCGTTATACGAAGTTAGCGAAGGAAAATACATATTAAATTATCGCCCGAAAAACAAACTCCCGGTGCGGGATTTCCTTGGAATGCAAGGAAGGTTTAAGCACCTTTTCAAGGCCGGTAATGAGTATTTGGTAGATGAGATACAGACGGAAGTCGATAAACGTTGGGAAAGACTATTGGAGCTCTCCGGCGAAGTTTAGGCGGTAGCATTTTTGATGGGAAGAAGCTGCTGAAGCTGCTTTAAATGTATACCATCATTTATAAAAGTTCAATCCGGGCATTTATATGAAGGAACAAATCTGGTCGCAGGATAAATTTTTCCGATGTCGAATAGAAAAATAATAGGTACGTACAATTTGGCAAATAGGTGAAAAAGTTAATGCCCGCCCCGAATCATAATGATTTCAGCCCCAAGCACCAGCGGTTAAAGGATTATTTATTACACATGATGCAAACCGGGGCGATTGCACCCGGTGAACAACTGCCATCCGAAAATCTTCTGGCCGAACAGCATCAAGTCAGCCGGCATACGGTACGCCAGGCGCTGGGCGCCCTGGAAAATGAGGGCTGGATCTGTCGTGAACAGGGACGCGGTACTTTTTGCGCCAATCCCGCGGATCGATCCGCGGGCCGGAAGATTGCGGTCATGACCACCTATATCTCCGATTACATCTTTCCCGGGATCATTCGAGGGATTGAAGAGGTTTTGAGCGCTTCCGGTTATACATTGATCTTGACGAATACTCATAACGACCTGATCAAAGAGGCCCAATGCCTGGAAAAATTACTCAGTCAGGGGATTAACGGGTTGATCATTGAACCGACCCGCAGTGCCATACCCAATCCCAACCTTACTTATTACCGGCGTCTGGAAGAACGCCATTTACCCTATCTGTTGATTCATGCAGTATACCCCGATTTAGACCCTGCCTATATTATCATGGATGATGTCAAAGGCGGCTATCTCGCGACTCAATACCTGCTTCAGCTGGGGCATCGCCGTATTGCCGGGATTTTTAAACAGGATGATCTGCAGGGCCTCAACCGCAAACGGGGTTTCACCCAAGCGCTCTCGGAATACGGCATAACGGTTGAGCCTGCTTTGGCAGGAAATTTTCAGACCGAACAGTTATCATCCTATCCATTCAGCTTTACCCAAAGATTGCTGCAAAGCCCCGACCCTCCGACAGCGATCGTTTGTTACAATGACCAAGTCGCCCTGAAAGTGTTGGAGGCTACTCGGATGATCGGATTAAAGGTCCCGGAGGACATCTCCTTGATCGGATATGATGATTCAAGCCTGGCTGTGGCCACCGAGGTAAAACTGACAACTGTTCGTCATCCTCAGGTGGAGATGGGTCGTCAGGCATCGCGTTTGCTCATCGAGATGCTGGAAAGGCAGGTAGATCGGCCGCATTTTATCTATCCACCGGAATTAATCATTCGCGATTCATGCCGTTCTTTACCCCACAGTGGTTGACACGCTGGGAGAACGGGAAGCCATGTTTATTCATTTGCACATAAGGGCTATTTTTCCATCGGGTTGTACGTACATTTGAACGGAACTGTGGTTGCGGATAGGTAGATTATTCAAAATCATAAGGCAAAAGGAGGATTGGCATGAGTGAAAATCAAGGGCAACTAGTACTGGGTATTGATTTCGGGAGCGATTCGGTACGGGCGGTGGCTATCAATGCGGTCACCGGCAGGGAGGAAGCCAATGAAGTGGCTTATTACAAACGTTGGGCCGAGGGAAGGTATTGCAATCCGTCCAGGAATCAGTTCCGCCAGCATCCCTTGGACTATATTGAGGGACTGGAGACGGTAATCAAAGGTGCGTTAGCTAAATTACCATCAGGAGCGGGGACCCGGGTGGCAGGGATCGGGATCGACACCACCGGTTCGACACCTTGCCCGGTTGATCGCACCGGAATGCCGCTGGCGTTGAAACCGGAATTTGCGGATAACCCCAATGCCATGTTCATACTCTGGAAGGATCACACCGCTATCCAGGAAGCCGAAGAGATCAACCATCTCGCCAGGAGTTGGGGCGGAACCGACTTCACCCAGTATGAAGGGGGTGTCTACTCTTCAGAATGGTTTTGGGCCAAGATACTCCATGTGCTTCGGGAAGACCCGGCCATACGTGGAGCAGCCTTTTCGTGGGTTGAACATTGCGACTGGATCCCGGCCCTCCTCACTGGTACCGCCGAGCCTTTAACCATGAAACGAAGCCGCTGCGCCGCAGGGCATAAGGCTATGTGGCATCAGGATTGGGGCGGTCTGCCGAATGAAGCCTTTTTGGTGAAATTGGATCCTCTGCTCAAAGATTTGAGAAACCGTTTGTTTCACGACACATATACCGCAGATGTCAATGTGGGCGGAGTAACCCCCGAATGGGCCGCGCGTCTTGGCATCAATCCCGGAACCGCAGTGGCGGGCGGCGCCTTTGATTGCCATATGGGAGCTGTCGGCGGGAACATCATGGAAGCAACATTGGTCAAGATCATGGGGACTTCCACTTGTGACGTCATGGTCGCGTCACCAGAGGCTTTGGCCGGAAAACGAGTTGCGGGAATCTGTGGCCAGGTCGACGGCTCGGTTCTCCCCGGGATGATCGGTCTGGAGGCGGGTCAATCAGCTTATGGCGATGTTTACGCCTGGTTCCGCAGACTGCTGTCGTGGCCTTTAGCGGTAGTGCTTCCGGAGATCGATATACCGGGGGGCGTAGATAAAGCTATGACTGGTAAAATTCGTGAAGCGATAGAGTCGAAACTGCTCGTAAAATTGGCGGAGGCAGCGGAACAATTAGATCCGGCCGATACCGGGTTAATCGCGCTTGATTGGCTAAATGGCCGGCGAACTCCTTTTGCGGATCAAGCCTTGAAAGGCGCATTGATCGGATTGAACCTGGGAAGCGATGCACCCCGTGTTTATCGCGCGTTGGTGGAAGCCACAGCTTTTGGAGCGAAGGCGATTGTAGAGAGATTCCAGGAAGAGGGAGTCGCCATTGAACAGGTGATTGCCATGGGAGGCATCGCCAAAAAGAGCGATTTCGTAATGCAGGTTACAGCAGATGTCTTGAATATGCCGATTAAGGTGACTCAATCCGAACAAGCCTGTGCTTTGGGTGCCGGAATCTTTGCCGCTGTAGCTGCCGGTTTATATCCTTCGGTTGCTGCCGCTCAAAAGAAGATGAGCAGCGGATTCAGTAAAACATATGAACCTCGTCCTAAGGAAGCCGAACAATACCGGAAGTTGTATCAAAAATACCTTCAATTGGGCCAAACCTTGGCAGATCAATTGAGGTCGCTTTAGTTCGGGTCGCGTTATTCACATTTCGCCGGGGGATGGGATTGGTTATGCCGTGTCTTCCAATCTCCGGGATAAAGGCTGAAAGGAGCCTGGGATATGCTCGAGGTACTGAAAAATCAAGTGCTTGAGGCCAATCTGGAACTACAAAACCACCACCTGGTGGTATACACCTGGGGAAACGCCAGTGGAATCGATCGCGAGTCGGGCTTGATAGTCATTAAACCCAGCGGCGTTCCTTACGGGGAACTGCGGGCCGATCACATGGTGGTTTTGGATTTGGATGGCCGAATTGTGGAGGGAACCCTAAACCCGTCTTCGGATACGCCAACTCACATTGAACTGTACCGTAGTTTCCCGGAGATCGGGGGTGTAGTTCATACGCATTCGTCCTGGGCCACTGCCTGGGCTCAGGCCGGGGTGGGTATACCTTGTCTGGGTACGACTCATGCCGATTATTTTTACGGGGAGATTCCGTGTACCCGTCCGTTGACAACCGGGGAGATCCGGAACGATTACGAGCTGAATACCGGGAAGATCATCGCAGAATGTTTTACGAAATTGGATTATCGCCAGATACCCGGGGTTTTAGTGACGAATCACGGTCCGTTCAGCTGGGGCAAGGATCCTGCCGAAGCAGTCTATCATAGCGTGGTTCTGGAGGAAGTCGCAAAGACGGGTTGGGCCACCTTGGGATTACGTTCCATTACGACCAGGCGAATTACAGGCATTCCTCAGGAACTCTTGGATAAGCATTTTCTCCGTAAACACGGCCGGAACGCTTATTACGGTCAAAAAGACCATTCGTGACACTGTAGAAAACCCGATCCAGCCAATTTTTCTGCGTCACCGTAAGGAAATTGCAGTGTATTTGCCGGATCGAGGTTTCTAAACCACTGGGCATAAAACCTTTTTTTTGATATAATGAACTGAATGAAGATCCGGTTTTATTTGGGGTTGACTGGACAAGCCCGGCTATCCCCCAAAGGCTCATCATAATGAGGGCCGGAGTTTCCTTATCGCAAACCAATGGAGTAGGAGGATTCAATATGCCCAGTACGATTGCAATTATCGAAGACGAACCCAATATTGTGGAGTTGGTCAAATACAACCTGGACCGCGAGGGTTATCGTACCATTTCCGCAGGAACCGGTAAGAAAGGTCTGGAACTAGTCCATCAGGAACTGCCGGATCTGGTCATCCTCGACTTGATGTTGCCCGAACTCGATGGAATGTCCGTCTGCAAGCAATTACGTTCCGATCCTCAAACCAAGGCGATACCGATCATCATTCTTACCGCCAAGAGCGAGGAGGCAGACAGGGTTCTGGGATTGGAAATGGGTGCGGACGACTATGTCACCAAACCGTTTTCACCCCGTGAGTTAATCGCCCGGATTCGGGCGGTACTTCGCCGCAGCACCAATGTGGAAGAGGGCGAGCCTGAAGTTATTGAGATCGGCGAGATCCGGATGGACCTTCGCCAGCATCTGGTCAAGGTTCGCGGCCAGG
>DASVMB010000115.1:0-2209 GCA_036384575.1 Bacillota bacterium | reverse complement strand
AATTGATGACCCGGTCCTCGGATGCGAGGGGCAGTGTTGCAACCCAATCCGGAGGATCCGGTACATCCTTTTGATAGAAGAATTTCCCCGAAACACCCTCCGGATAACGAACCAGGGAAACTGGGCGGTCTTTTAGATGGGGTTCAAGAAATGGCCAGACTGCAGCGTAGTATTTCATGATATCGGCCTTGGTTATACCTTCCGCAGTCCAAAAGAGCTTATCCAGATTGGTTACGGGAATCCGGTTTTGGTGAATCATGACTGTCTGTTCCATTTAATCCTCCAAACGACAGGCCCCCGCCTGTAGGTCAGGGCGGAAATTTTTAAAACTGGGATGCCGTAGATATCCTTCGTCGGTTAGTTCCAGGTATTCCACCTCACATACCAATCGGGGCTCAATCCAAATAGTATCCTTTTTTTTAATAGCGGTCCCGGTGAACGGACAGATTTCGGTCGCCAGCTTCTCCAGTAGTTGTTTAATGGTATCCAACTCGGAGGGAGGAAGACCGCTGCCAACCGTCCCCCGAAGCTGAAGTTCTTCGTCCTGAAAGGCGCCGAGAATCAGGGAACGCAGTTTACAATCTTTAGGTTGTAAAAGGAACCCGCAGATTAAAAAGTATCCCCTGTGTCGACTTTTAAATTTTAACCAAAAGTCACTCCGCTTGCCGGGTAGATAGGGACTGTCGACCCGTTTAGCCATCACTCCCTCCAGGCCTTTGGTCGCGACTGCTTGAAAAAAGTCCACTCCCCGGTTGGGAATTGCTTCAGATAGGATAAATGATTCCGTGGGCCGGACCAAGTCCGACAATAAACTGCGACGCTCTTTCCATGGTGTATGATAAACCGGTTCTCCATCCAGGTAGAGCAGATCAAAGGCAATATAGACCACGGGAGCAGAACGGGCGGCAGCTTGGATCTGTTCCATGCTGCGAAGCTGAGCCCGTTTTTGTAATCGCTGAAAGCTGGGTAACCCGTTACGAAAGGTCACAATTTCCCCGTCCAGCAAACAACCTTGCCTGCTGCACTGAAGGTGTAACCGGGATAACTCCGGGAAAAATCCGCTAAGTTCTTTCAGGTTCCGGCTTTGTAACCGGGTAGCGCTGTCCAGAAAGGCAAGACAGCGGTATCCATCCCATTTGATCTCATAGTGAAATTCTGCAGAGTCGAAGGGATGCGAAAGCTTAGCCAACATTGGTCGGAGATGATCCGGGAGCATTTATAAAAACCTCGGTTTGGGCTGATTACGTGCACATGTGGGGGTGGTTTCTTTTGATAGCATTCCCCATTCCCAAAATCATTCCCGTGGAAATACAGGTCCAAATAGTTAGGAAAAGGTATCGGGTACATTCTGCCTGAATTCGCTAGCCCGGTGCAACTGTAGCCGGGCTAAGGGTATAAACCTTTCAAATTGGAGTAAAAATAGGCCTATATTTAAATTTTGGAATCTTGCCAAGATGTTTACATTTTTATAAGATTGTGGTTGGAATTTAGCACTCACAATTAAAGAGTGCTGATTATCTCAAGAGATTAGGGGGTGATATTGATGAATATTAGGCCATTGGGAGATCGGGTCGTGTTACAGGTCCTGGAAAGCGAAGAGCGGACCAAGAGCGGCATCGTCCTACCGGATACTGCGAAAGAGAAACCGCAAATGGGTAAGGTATTGGCGGTTGGGGAAGGCAGATTACTTGAGAATGGTATGAAGCATGCGTTGGATGTTCAAGTGGGCGATAAGGTTCTGTTCACCAAATATGCCGGTACCGAAATTAAACTAGACGGAGAGGAATATATGATCATGAAGGAAATTGATATTCTCGGTATTGTAGCTGGATGAAGGGGAAACCGGAGGTAAAAGAAAATGACATCCTAAAAAAAGGAAGGTGATACCAATGGCAGCAAAACAGATCTTGTTTGGGGAAGAAGCCCGTCGCGCATTGGAACGCGGAGTCAATATCCTGGCCGACGCGGTCAAGGTCACTCTTGGCCCTAAGGGCCGCAATGTGGTATTGGAGAAGAAGTACGGCTCTCCCACCATCACCAATGATGGGGTAACCATCGCCAAAGAGATCGAACTTGGGGATCCCTTTGAAAATATGGGAGCGCAACTGGCCAAAGAAGTAGCCACCAAGACCAATGATATCGCCGGAGACGGAACGACCACAGCCACATTACTTGCCCAGGCAATGGTGCATGAGGGGCTTAAAAATGT
>DASVMB010000114.1:0-4625 GCA_036384575.1 Bacillota bacterium | reverse complement strand
CTTGGAACAGAACGCCGATGCCTATCTCACCGGAGAGCTGGATTATCATGATGTAATGGAGGCATCTGCGGAGGGGCTCGCAACCATCGAGGCTGGACATTGGACTACGGAGCGAGGGTTTATTCCTCTCGTGGCCGGTTTTTTACAACAGACTTTTTCGGAACAAATTTTAGAGATAATCTCGGACAATACGACTCAGGAAGAACCGTTTCAGACCCTGGTTTAACCTTACGGGGGCATGACCCTTCCGCATTCTCGGCCGGTTAACCCGGTCGAACCAAGGGGGTTGACTGATCGTGAAACAAAAGACGAAAAAGTGTGAGATATGCGGTAGCGTAATTCCCAACGAACGTTTACTGGCATTGCCGGGAACCAAAAGGTGCGTGGATTGTTCGCGCCGGAAAGGTCCGGACTTTTACGCGAAGCGTACCGAGATCGGGATGGATCCCGATACCTACAAAGATCTGCTCGGAGCAACCCGGAGTTAAGAAGATAGTTGTTATTGATAATTGGTGATTATCGAAAGGTAGTGGCAAAGCTCCGGCGATGGTTTGTGTGCCGGTTTCGGGTTAGGAGTTTATTGAGAGATGGCTAAATTACCTATTTTGTATAAAATTCAAACCATTGATAGCCGGTTACTCGCCTTGAAGAAGGCGGAGGAGCAGATTGGGACCGATCCCAACCGGATCGCGCTCACGGAATTGATCACGCAATCGGAACAAAGGCTCGGCGTGCTCCGGGAAGAGCAGCAACGTGTTTCACTGGAACAAAAAAGGATAGAACTCGAGCTTAAGACCTGCCAGGAGCGGCGTAAATCGGAAGAGACCAAACTCTACAGCGGGTCGGTTACGGCTTCCCGTGAGCTTGAGCTTTTACAGCAAAAAATCGCCGAATCTGCCAAGTCCCAGGCTAAGCAGGAGGAAATGCTCCTTCATTTGATGGAGCGCGAGGAAGAACTGACACAGGAGATTGGTGAAAACGAAAAGCGACTTGAACTCGCACGGAAGGATCTCGCTACCCTCGAGATGGAGCTGAAACAACGACAGATGGAGCTGGCGATGGAAACCGAGGATTTACGGGCGGAGCAGGAGGAACTATTGCCCCAGATTCCCGCGGACTGGTTGGCTCGCTACCACCGGATTGCAGGTTCCCATAACGGGGTCGCCGTCGCCAGGCTAAAACAGGAAAGCTGCGGCGCCTGCCACATCAGCCAGTCCCAATCTCAGATCCAAAAGGTTAAGCGAGGAGACGATCAGTTGCTCTTCTGCGAGAACTGCGGTAGAATCTTGTATTACGGAGATTAAACGATTTGAGACGTGGGGTTGTTGCAAAATGGAGCAAAGAAGTTCATAGCAACAGCTTTTTTTTGCACCCCAGTTAGCCGGGGTTAAAAAACCGACAGCATTTTTTATGTAGTCGCCCACCCCAAGCTTTGCTGGGGCGCGGGAAGGGATGAAAAATAAGCGGGTTTGATTACTAAATTGATTTACGGTGAATCGGGGTGTCCGTAGAAGGAAATGCCCCCTTTTTTTTTCTCTTTGTCCACTCTCTTGCAGCCATGTATCCCAAAATAATGTGAGTATTGGAAACCCTGCGATGATTTTTCATGCAGGGTTATTTGTTATATAGTCCTTTCGTAAAAGTTTCGCTTAAGGCGATGTTGAAATTCTTTGTCGAATTCATGCCCCGGCAGAAAGCGTCCATAAAAGATGGACGCCGGACGAAGCAGGAATCCCAAACAATTATCATAAATATTAATAATCAAATATCTTTCTACAAATACGAATATCAACAGTGAGAAAGGGAGTGCCGATGAAAAAATTCAACCGTATTCTGTTGGTACTGGTTCTCGGGTACTCCTGCTTCAGTGCTGCCATACTCATTCGTATTTTGCATGATTATTCGTTTTTCTATCCGGTGAACGGCCATTGGAAACTCGTTTGGGAAGATGATTTTAACGGCCCGATGCTGGACCAAAACAAATGGTCGCCGGTAATGCAATGCGTTAACCCCCGTCAAGAGCAACAAGTTTTCCTTCAAGAAAATGTATCCGTCAGAAATGGTTGTCTGATCCTTGCCAGTAAAAAAGAGGACTGGACCGGAACGGATAAACTCCATCCCGACCAGGTTGTCACCAGGAATTATACATCCGGTGAGGTCGGCACCTGGGAAAAAGCCGTTTGGAAATACGGGCGGTTTGAGATCAGGGCCAAACTTCCGGCCGGACAAGGGGTATCATCTTATGTGGTCTTATATCCGAACGACGATACCTGGCCGCCGGAGATTCACATCATGGTAATGCGCGGCGACCAACCCGATAAGATATATTTTGCCAATTATTGGGGGGCGGACGCCAAGCATCAACGTTCGGATAACTCCGGTCCGGTTTCGGTGAATGATTACATGGTGAATGATTTCTCGGCCGGTTTTCATACTTTTACTTTGGAGTGGAGCCCCCGCAAGCTTCAGTGGTATATCGACGACATTCCAAAATATCAAGTCACACGAAATATCCCTGATAAACCCCTTTGTTTCGTCCTGGGCACGGCTGTCGGCGGTGTTTTCTGCGGTGATCCGTATGACCCAAAATTTAGAGGCATCCCAAGCTCATTTCCACAATATTTGATCATTGATTGGGTGCGGGTTTTCCAACGCAGATAATGGGGAGGCTGACTTTCATGTCTATGAAACCGGAAGGTTAATCCGGTTGATAGTTTGTGTTGGAGAGGGTTTGACAAGATGCAACAGATTATCGATGAACTTTATGAGTTTTTGGGATTTCGAAATCATCTGATGTTTTTTTATCTTACAGTTTCGTACTCCATCGGTTTGCCTTCCTTGGTTTTGCTAATTTTGGCCCAGGCCAAAACCCGATCGAAGGCATTGACGTATATGGTTTGTCTTTTCCTAACGGGGACTCTCCAATTAATCCTCAATTCCTTTATGGAGTACCAACGCGTCAACCTTCCATATCAGGTCAAAGTGTATGAATTGGTGTTCTTGTATACCCTACAAGGCATGGTCATCATCTTTCTGCCGCTGTTTGTCAACGAATTTTTTTCAGTAACTTACCGGCGGCGAATGAATCGCATATTTTGTGTGATATTCGGGATTGGATTGGCATTCATTTTTATCCCGTACCTTATGGGAATGTATCAGGGCGGAACCGAACCGGCATTTTTAGGAGAAAAGATATCCATCGAGGAATTAACGAGTTTTAAAATATACCGTTCTTTCATATGGAGCGCCTATCTATATACTTTTATCGTGGTAACATGGAAAATAAAAACGGTGAGTGACTTTAAAGAAAGGTTTTTCTGTATCGGTTTTTTCGCCATTCTTTTCCTTATTTTTTCTCAGACAGCACATCCGGCCTTTAAGAGCTTTCCCGAGAACTTGTTTGTTTCAGCCTCGGGTAATTTCTTTCTCAATATTCTCTTGCTGAAGTATCTGGTTGATAAGTTTTTCACCGACTTTGGTGTATTCGAGAATAAATCATCATCGCGAACTGCTACGGAAATCTTACCATTAACCGAGCGGGAAAAGGAGGTTCTTGAGCTTTTACGGCAGGGGCTTACGAATAAGAGAATCGGAGCCTTGTTATGCATTTCGGAGCCGACGGTGAAATCGCATATCCAAAACATCTATAAAAAAATCGGAGTCAATAATCGGGTGCAATTGATCAACTCACTCAAGAATTATCTTTAGGTAAAATTTCGATTCAATATCATGCTATTCTTCAGAAAAAGCTTGTTGTATGCGATATATACGCATGACTTGCAGCTTAGGTTAAAACGAAAGCAATCAAGTACGACTAGAGATAATTCAAAAGGCGCCAAATCAAGAGACAGGAGCATAGCTCCTGTCTCTTGATTTATTTACGCGCTCTCTCAACATCATCCGAAAGTATGAGATGCTCAAGATCATCCGAACGGCGGATTGTAAAACCTACCGGAAATGTCTATTTTGAATAGGTGGTTTAAAGAGATTAAGTGTTGATTCATCCCGGTAACCATGCCTATACACCTGAATTGTAAAGGAGTTGATGCGGGCGAATCCGAGGAATGCGCTTTCCGGCACTCACATATGAAGATCCGGTAACCGGTGGGGCCGGATAAGATCTCGTTCGCTTGTAACGGAACTGAGTATAAATTTGTGAGGGTTCTTTGCTTTCCAACAAAATTACTTAATCTTATGAAGGAGGATTTTGGATGTCTCACAAAGGTAAAGTGCTCGTTGCTGTGCTCGTAATTGTGTTATTGGCGAGTGTCTTGTCCGTTGCCGGGTTGGCCGCACCCAAAAAAGTCACGATGTGGGCGTACGCCGCCAATAATATCGAGGAATGGAAAGCCCGTAAAGGGGATATCGACAAGAAATTCAACATTAATCTGGAAATTGTTCAAATACCCGAACAAGGGTTTGTTCAAAAGCTTCAGGCGGCGATGATGGACGGTAAAAACGTTCCGGACATCATTGAGTGGCGGGTTGAAGCCCCCCAGATCCTATTCGCCGACCCTAAAAAAAGCTTTGTATTACCAATCGAAAAGTATACCAGCAAATCCAAGGTATATAAGACGGTAATGCCGAGCCGGGCTGAATGGGAAAAATACGGCGATCACACCTAT
>DASVMB010000113.1:0-7750 GCA_036384575.1 Bacillota bacterium | reverse complement strand
TATCATACCATGCTGGGCTACCAGGTGAACCGCAAGGCCGGCTGGGATACCCACGGCCTGCCGGTGGAGATTGAGGTCGAAAAGTCATTGGGTCTTTCAAATAAGACCGAGATTGAGAAATACGGGATCGAGGCGTTCAATAAAAAATGCCGAGAATCGGTCTTCACCTACGAACGGGAATGGCGGCGGATGACCGAGCGCATCGGTTACTGGCTGGATATGGATCATCCTTATATCACCCTGGACAACTCATATATCGAGTCGGAATGGTGGATTTTGAAGCGTTATTTTGATGAAGGGTTGATCTATGAAGGCCATAAGATCATGCCGTATTGCCCGCGCTGTGGAACCCCGCTGGCCTCTCACGAGGTTTCGCAGGGGTATAAGGATGAGACCATCGATTCCATTTACATCCGGATGCAGGTGAGCGGGAAACCCGGCGAGTATTTCCTGGTTTGGACCACCACACCCTGGACGCTCCCGTCCAACGTAGCCCTGGCGGTGAACCCGAGCTATACCTATGTCCGGGCGCGCCGGCCCGAGGATCCGGCAGTCTATATTTTGGTCCGGGATCGGGTAGACGCAGTATTGGGCAAGGGCGCCGAGATTCTTGAGGAATTTCCCGGATCAAAGCTGGTGGGAGAGTCTTATGAACAATTCCTGCCCTTTATCAAGGTGAATGAAGCCACGGCCTTCAAGGTTTACGGCGCGGAGTTCGTATCCACCGAGGACGGTTCGGGAATCGTTCATATCGCCCCGGCCTTCGGCGAGGACGACTACCAGTTGGGCCGGAAGTATCAGTTGCCGGTTTTGCAACCGGTAGATAAGGAAGGCAAGTTTACACCGGAGATCACGCCTTGGGCGGGACGGTTCGTGCGGGAAGCCGATTCCGATATCATCCGCCAGCTGAAGGTGGATGGGAAACTGTTTCACAAGGAAAGGATGACTCACTCCTATCCGTACTGCTGGCGCTGTGATACACCATTGTTGTATTACGCCCGTAAGTCCTGGTATATTGCGACCACCAAGTACAAGGAACGTTTGATCGCCAATAACCAGAAGATCAAATGGTACCCGGAGCATGTGGGTAAAGGACGTTTCGGGAACTGGTTGGAGAACCTGATCGACTGGTCGCTCTCGCGGGACCGTTACTGGGGCACACCGCTCAATATCTGGCGTTGCGAGTCCTGCGGCAAACTGACGTCGGTTGGCTCCCGTCAAGAACTGGCGGAACGGGCCATTGAAACAGTAGACCCCGCCACCATCGAGCTGCACCGGCCGTATATTGATGAGGTTCATTTGAAATGCGGGTGCGGCGGCCGGATGACCCGGACTAAAGAGGTGATCGACTGTTGGTTCGACTCGGGCTCAATGCCGTACGCCCAATGGCATTATCCCTTTGAGCATAAGGATGATTTTGACAAGCTCTTTCCGGCGGATTTCATCTGCGAGGGGATTGATCAGACCCGGGGTTGGTTCTATTCATTGCTTGCCATCGGGACCTTCCTCTTTGACCTGCCTACCTATAAGCGGGTGCTTGTCAACGATCTGCTGCTGGATAAGAATGGCCAGAAGATGTCCAAATCCCGGGGGAATGCGGTAGACCCCTGGAAACTACTTGATAAATACGGCGCCGACGCCACCCGGTGGTATTTGTTGGCGGTTTCACCGCCCTGGACCCCGACACGGTTTGATGAAGACGGACTCAAGGATACCTATGCCAAATTCTTCGGGACTTTGCAGAATGTATTCTCCTTCTTTACGCTCTATGCCAATATCGATAATGCCGATCCCGAGAACTACAACGTCCCGGTCGCGGACAGAGACGAAATTGACCGCTGGATCATTTCCCGGATGAACTCTTTAATCCGTCAGGCCCGGACGGATATTGAAGCCTATGACCTCACCCGGGTGGTCCGGGAGATTCAGGCATTCGTCATCGACGAGGTTTCCAACTGGTACGTGCGCCGGTCGCGGGATCGTTTCTGGGCGTCCGAGATGGATACCCATAAAAAAGCGGTCTACCGGACTCTTTGGGAAGTATTGCTCAATGTCGCCAAGTTGATGGCGCCCTTTGCGCCGTTTATGGCGGAGGAGATCTATCAAAATTTGAAACAGGGCCCGGATAAACTGACTTCGGTCCATTTGGAGATGTATCCGGAGTCCGATGAGTCGCTGATCAATGTCGATCTGGAGGAGCATATGGGACTGGTCATTAATCTGGTCTCTTTAGGCCGGGCCGCCCGGAACAAGGTCCAGATCAAGGTCAGACAGCCCCTGGCCACAATTTTGGTGGCGCGGAAACATCAACCGATCCTGGCTCCCATGGAAGGCCTGGTCAAGGAAGAATTGAACATCAAGAACCTGGAGTATATCGACAATCCCGACGAGTATGTGGCCTATACGGTCAAACCCAACTTCCCGGTACTTGGCCCGAAATACGGCAAACTGATGAAGGACATTGCCACCGCGCTGGCAGCCGGCAATGCCGCGGAAATGGTAAAAACCTTGCGGGAAACCGGGGCGCTTCAGTTGACTGTAGCCGGTAATCAGGTCACCCTGGGCAACGAAGATCTGGAGGTCAGGGTGGAGGAGAAACAGGGCTTCGCGGTAGAGATGGATCACGGCGACTATGTCATCCTGAATACCGTCCTGACCCAGTCTTTGGTCCAGGAAGGCCTGGCCAGGGAGCTCGTATCCAAGGTTCAAAATATGCGGAAAACCGCCAATTTTGAACTGACCGACAGGATTCGGCTTGATTTTACGGTTGATGACGAGGTGGCCGCGGCAGTGGAAGCCTTCAAGGATTATGTCATGGCCGAGACGCTGGCGGTGGCGGTTAACCGTGAAACCTCGAAAGCTGCCGGTTTCGAGGAATGGGATCTCAACGGCCATCCGGCTGCGATCAAAGTGGCCAAGGAATGAGCTAAAGTATTTGTTTTGAATGCCTAACATCGACTCACCCCCTGAGATTAATTTTGCTAAATGTAACTTTTGAGCCGTCCCCCTCTCTACAATAGTTGTTGTAGAGAGGGGGATGAAGGGGGTGAGTCGCCTTTAGACTGTTTTAAAAAAACCACCGAGCGGTATTTTTTCGGTGGTTTTAATATTTCCATTAACTTTGTTTAAGGTTTTCTTATCCGGACTATATTAAATTCAAAGAGGAAAGAAAGGTTTTTATTACATATAGAAGAAATATATGTATATGATTTTAAATTATAGGAGGTGCGGTTAAAGTTGTTGGGCAAACGTAAGTTTATTCCAATCATTCTGGCTGTGGTCTTACTTAGTGTCCTCTGCGCCTTTGGCACTGTCTGGGCGGAAGCGGGTGTGAAGCTCACCATCCTGGGGACCAGTGACCTCCATGGGAGGCTTTACCCTTGGGAGTATGCCATTGACAGTGAAGATCCCGCTTCGGGTCTGGCCAAGGTGGCTTCGGTGGTCAAAACAGTCCGGGCCGAGAACCCCAACACCGTTTTGGTGGATGATGGGGACTTGATCCAGGACAATATGGCCGAACTCTTTAATAACGAAAAAGTTCATCCGATGGTCCAAGCCATGAATGAGATCGGCTATCAGACCTGGACCTTGGGTAATCACGAGTTCAATTATGGTCTGGATGTTCTGGGACGGGCGATTCGCGGCTCCAAGGCTACAGTGTTGGCGGGCAATATTTATCAAGCGAATGGCAAACGGTTTGTGAACGCTTATAAAATAGTCAAGATGAATGGTGTCCGGGTAGCCATCATCGGGATGATCACTCCGCATGTGCCCCGCTGGGAAGCAAGTGATCCCGCCCATTTCAAAGGGTTGACCTTTACCGACCCGGCAGTTGAGACCAAGAAAGTTATTTCCGAGCTTAGAGGAAAAGCCGACATATTGATCGGCGTGATGCACATGGGGCTCGATCCCGAATACGGTGTGGATGGTTCCGGGATCCGGGCGGTGGCAGCGGCCAATCCGGAGCTTACCGCCATCGTGGCCGGGCATGCCCATTCCGATATCATGGGAGAGACCATTAACGGGGTGTTGGTGGTTGAACCCAGGTCCAACGGGAACAAGGTCTCCCGGATCGACCTCCTCATTGCGAAGGAGAACAACCAATGGAAGGTCGAGTCCAAAACCAGCCAGAATATTGATGTTTCTAAATTTCCGGCTGATCCGGCTATCTTAGCCAAGTTCAAACCCTATCACGACCGGGCGATTGCCGAAGCCAACACGGTTATAGGCAAGATCACCGCGGGCTTCCTGCCCGAGCGGGAGTTATTGCCGGGGATCCCTACAGCCCAGGTTCAAGATACGGCATTAATTGATTTTATCAATGAAGTTCAGATGGCGTACACCAAAGCCGATGTATCGTCGGCCGCCCTCTTCAGTTCCGGCGCCAATCTAGCCCAAGGGGACTTCAAGAAGAAGGATGTCGCCAACATCTATAAATACACCAACACATTGATGGCGGTCAAAGTCACCGGTAAACAACTCAAAGCTTACATGGAATGGTCGGCGCAATTTTATAACCAAGCGAAGCCCGGCGATCTGACCGTAAGCTTCAATCAAAACATTCCCGGTTATAACTATGACATGTTCTCCGGTGTAAGTTACGAGCTGAATGTGGCCGCTCCGGCCGGGAAACGCATTGAAAACCTGACCTTTAAAGGCAAACCGGTTACTGATGACCAGACCTTTACCCTGGCGGTGAATAACTACCGTTACGGCGGCATGGTCAAGGACGGTTACTTCAAGGCATCCGATCTGGTTGGGGAATACGGCCAGATTCGCGATTTGATTGTGGATTATGTACAAAAGAACAGAACCATCAGTCCCAAGGTCGACAACAATTGGAGATTGACCGGTTATAGCCCGGATCATCCCTTACGAAATGAAGTCTTCCAAAAAGTTAAAGCCGGTGAGATTAAGATTCCGGCTTCGGCCAACGGGCGAACCCAAAATGTCAAGGCCTTGAACGTCTACGAACTTTGTGACAGCGGTGCCCTAAATTACCGCATCATCGACCTGCTCTCCATCACCGATTTCCATGGTTCCCTCACCAAGAGCGGAAAGAACGTGGGCATTGCAAACGTTGTCGGAGAGATCAAAAAATGGCGGGCCGTCAATCCCAACACCATCTTCGTCTCCGGCGGCGATCTCTACCAGGGGAGCGCCGAGTCGAATCTGTTATATGGCAAACCCGTAGTCGAAGCGTTGAAAGAGGCGGGTCTGGTTGCCTCGGCCATCGGTAACCATGAATATGACTGGGGAGCGGGCCGCATTGCCGGTTGGGCAAAAGACGGCGGCTTTACCTTCTTAGCAGCCAATATCGTTGATAAACAAACCCAACAACCGGCAAGTTACACCAAACCATATTTGATCGTCGATTGCGGCGGAGTCAAAGTAGCTTTGATTGGTTTTACCACTCCGGAGACTGCCTACAAGACCAATCCTCTCAATGTTGCGGATCTGGAATTTAAAGAACCGGCGGCGGTTTTGCCGGAGTATATCAAAGAGGTCCGCAACCAAGGGGCAGATCTGGTCATCGCACTCACCCACCTTGGCGGTGTGCAGGACAAGTCCGGCCAGATCACCGGCGAGGCGGCCGACCTGGCTAAAGTACCGGGTTTGGACGGGATTATCGCCGGACATTCCCATAACCCCATTGCCGGGGTTGTCGGCAAAACCCCGTTGGTCATGGCCTATTATAATGGACGAACCATCGGCCGGCTCTCCTTGATTGTCACCAAAGACAAACATCAGTTGGTGGGAAGCCAGGCGGTACTGGATAATCTTTACCTGAGGCCTGCCACTTTAACCGAGGACTCGGCGGCCAAGGCCATTTATGACAAGTATATGGCTCAGGTGAATCCGATTCTTGCGGAGAAGCTGGGAGAGGCCTTGGTGGATTTGAATCATGATACCCAGGGACCATCGCTCATGGGTGAATGGGTCTGCGATATCATGCGTCAAAAAACCGGAGCCCAGATCGGGATCCAAAACGGCGGCGGTTTACGGGTTTCGTTGCCCAAAGGTGACTTAACCGTCGGCAGCATGTATACGCTGATGCCTTTTGACAATACGCTGGTTACGGCGAAATTAACCGGAGCCCAGGTCCGCGAGGCCATCGAAAATGGACTTGGCAATGACAAGATCAGCTTCGGACAGGTTTCCGGCGTATTTGTCACTTACGACCTGACCAAACCCTTCGGCCAAAGAATCATCTCGGTTACCTTGGAAAACGGCGAGCCTTTGGATCCCAATAAATTGTACACCGTAGTGGCCAACGACTTCATGTTTTCCGGCGGCGACAACTATACTTCCCTTCAAAAAGGCCAGGAGATCAAGGACACCGGCATTCCGGTCCGGGATGCCATCGCCGATTATGTCAAACAGAATAAGACCATCAAACCTGCCTACCGGGGGTGTCAGAAACCGGTGACCGAAGCGGCCAAGCAACAGCCGGCGGCTTAAGATCTAGCTCAATAGACCATTATTCATTACGGCGCCCCGCATTCCGGGGCGTCGGTTTTTTATAATGTTACAAAAGCGACTCACATTGCTTGCTCTCGCGTCCTTTGGATGCACACTCTACCGCTTTGCGGGAAAGAGGGAAGAAGGGGATCAAAGGCGGCAAGCTGAATATAAATAGATATAGATCGCACGACAAAAACCTCGGACTAAGTTGGCCCGATGCAGTTGCAGTTTTTATGGTTGATATCTTTTAAAAACATCATATACTATTAGTAGGAAAGTAAGAAATTACAACTTCAGATAATAGGAGATGATGAAGCCATGTTAGCTGAGTTTCGGGCCAAATCACAAATTACCATACCCAAAGAGCTTGTGGATAAACTGGGCCTTTCCGAAGGTGACAAATTGGAAGTTTATGAAGAAAATGGCATAATCTGCATTATGCCGGTAGCCGTGTATCCCAAAAAATATTTGAATGAGCTCCGGAAAGAAATTGAAGAAACAAAAGCGAAAATTGCCTCCGGTGAACAGCCCGTTTTTGATAATGTGGACGCGCTCTTCGCAAAGCTGGAGGGGAACTGATGGCGTATCAATTTACCTTTACCCGCCGTTTCCAGAAGCACTTCAAATCGCTGACCGAGCAGGAAAAGAAACAGCTTAGGAACAAGCTGAAATTGTTGGTGGAAAATCCGATGCATCCTTCTTTGCGGACAAAGCGCATTCAAGGCGTAGAGGATTTATTCGAGTGCAGTGTCAACACGGATATTCGTATCATCTGGTACTATGAAGGTGACACTATGATTATCCTTGTTGACGTAGGGCATCATGATATTTTAAAGCAGTTTTAGCATATTCTGTGTTTTTGTGATGCCCCAAAAACGACTCACCCTACTTGTTTTCGCATCCTTTGGACGCGCACTCTCTCCCACCTAACTCTCAACCCTTAGGCTTTGGGGGCAATTTACGTGAAGAGTAACTCTAGGCTTGGAATCTGGAAGAGTAGCCCTGATTTTTGAGGCGAAGAAGATTAATTCTTGACTTTGAAAATATTGGCTTACTAAATTTATATAATAATTACTAATATTGACAAATAACTATTTTGGTATTATACTTCATTTTACGAAGTACTTCATAAATTGAATAACATGCCAATAAAAAGGAGGACTCAGATGAATAAAGAAGAGGCCATTCAGGAAGTCAACTTTATCAAAAGAATTCTAGATGAAACCGGTAGGGAGATCGTAAAAAGTGGATCAGCCTTTATTTGGGTGGGTTTGGTCGTGTATGT
>DASVMB010000112.1:0-4188 GCA_036384575.1 Bacillota bacterium | reverse complement strand
ACTGTCAAGGAACAGCTGGTGGCGATGGCCGCGGCCGAATTTCAAAAACACTATCAGGAACAAGGGATTCAGTGGGTGAATCCGGAATTCGGCACTATCTTGGCCCGGCAGTTTATTGAAGGGATTGTCTTGATCTTGACCGAGTACCCAACAGAGGACAAACGACAAACCATGATGGCCGAGCATTTTCTCTTTTACATCGTCGGAGTGATGGCCCTGGTGATGGGCATTAACTGGCCAAATTTGAAGAAATAAATTTTTTTCAATTAAAAAAGAACGGCTGTTATTTATTAAAGGAGGTCTATCAATGATTCAGGTGCAGAGGTTGGGGTTTATTTATCCCAAGGCGGTGAAGCCGGCGCTAAGCGCTATAGAGTTCCAGGTGAAGGAGGGCGAGATCTTCGGTTTTCTCGGACCGAGCGGTGCCGGAAAAACCACCACCCAGAAGATAATTATCGGCCTACTCGGTAATTATTCCGGGAGCGTCAAGATCTTCGGCAAAGAGCGCTGCGAGATGGGGCGGGACTTTTTTGAACACATCGGGGTCGCATTTGAGATGCCCAATCTCTATCAAAAGCTGACAGCCTACGAAAACCTGAAGTTATTCGCATCCTATTACCAAAACCGGCCCCGGTCGTTCGATGAACTTTTGGATCAGGTCGGACTGCTGGCGGATAGAAATCAAAAAGTCGAGAATTTTTCCAAAGGGATGAAGATGCGGCTTAACTTAATCCGTTCCCTGATGCACCAACCGGAAGTTCTTTTCCTGGATGAGCCCACGACAGGTTTGGATCCCGTCAATTCCAAAAAAGTCATGGATATCGTGCGGGATTTGAAACGGGCCGGGAGAACCGTCTTAATTACCACGCACAATATGAATGTCGCCGATGAGCTTTGCGATAGGGTAGCTTTCATCGTTGACGGGCGGATTCGTTTGATTGACAGCCCCGGAGAGCTCAAGTTGAAGTATGGCAAGAGACGCGTTGATGTGGAATATCGCGAGGCCGGAGAAGAGCGAAAAGCCTCTTTTCATCTAGATGGTTTGGGAGATAATCCCGATTTTATCGATCTGATTCAGAACCGGTATATCCTGCGGATCCATAGCCAGGAAGCGACTCTTGACGAAATCTTCATCAAGGTTACCGGGAGGGAGCTCATATGAACCGGGTTTACCAGGCCTTAAAAGCGGATCTGAGTTTTCAAATGAAACAGGGGTTTTACGCGATTTACTTGGTTATATCGGTGATGTACATCGTGGTACTGTATTGTTTTCCGATGGATCTCCGTAAAATCATCGCACCGCTGTGCGCCTATTCAGATCCGGCGATAGTGGGAATGCTTTTCACTGGGGCACAGTTAATGCTGGAGAAGAACCAGGGAGTCTTGAGTTATATTGCAGTTACACCCCTGGCACCGCGGGAGTATATCGGGGCCAAGGTGCTTTCATTCGGCATCTTCGGTTCGGTGATGGCGTTGTTGCTTGCTATCGCCACCATCGGGTTTAACTTTAATCTATTTTATTATCTGGCGGGAATTGTGCTCACTTCCGCCATGTTTACCAGCATCGGGGTGATGGTTGGGGTCAAAAGCCGGAGTATGAATGAACTTATCGTTAAACTGATACCTCTGATGATTATTATGACATTACCGTGTTTGGGAATCATCGGGTTTAAATATAGCCCCATCCTTGAGATCTTTCCGTCCCTCCCGGCTCTCGAGGTCGTTTTCGCCGCTTTTAACGGTCTCGCTCCTCTTAAGGTTATCATGTATCTGCTCTATGTTTTACTTTGGGATATATTTCTCTTCAAAAAGGCGGTCGCATCATTCGACGGTTATCTGGTTATGAAAGGGGGGAATGCCGGTTGAATATCATTAAGCGGGCCGTTTTGGAGGATTTTAAGCTCGTATCCAGGGAGCCGATGGTTGCCGTGTTGTTTGGGGTCCCGTTATTTGTAAGCATGTTCATGCGGTTTATCGTGCCTTTGGGCACCGACTTACTGTTTAAGTATACCGGATTTAATCTTTCTGCCTATAATCTCTATGTTTTAGCTTCAATCTTGTTAATGGTGCCTACCCTCGTCGGACCCAGTGCCGGCTTTTTGATGCTGGACGAGAAGGATGATAATGTGCAAGTCCTGTCCTTAGTTACTCCCGGAGGCATAAGCGGCTATCTTACCGCCAGGTTGTTGATGCCGGCCGTAGCCGGGTTCGTTTATACGATTCTCAGTTACTTGATCACCGGTTTTTATCCAATTACCCCGGACGCCCTGTTCATCTGCGCACTGCTCGCCGCGGCTCAGGGGATCTTGTTTTCATTTGTCCTGTTCGCCTTCGCCGACGATAAGGTAAAGGGCTTAACGTTTGTCAAAGGGATGAGCCTTTTTGAAGTCTTGGCCTTGGCGGATCTGATGAATAATCATTGGATATCGGCAGTCGCTGCTTGCACACCCCTATACTGGACTGTAAAAGTAATGGAATTTTCCGGAACCTGGCGGGTCTGGTTATCCGGTTTGCTGGGATTGGTGGTGAACGGGGTCTGGCTTGCCGTCACTTGGCGTAAGGCAAGGAAGAAGATTTATTAGCCGTTGATATGGATTCGTTGTTTATCAAAAATTTAAAAGGGAGGTCGCCAAAGCCGTTACGCCCGCTTTGCGGTTACGCCGGCTTCGGCGCCTCCACACCAAAATCAATTAGGGGAGATCCATGCCGCCGAAAAAAGGAATAAATGACGAGAGAAATTTTTATTTCCTATCACCGGTTATTATAGAAAGTATCTCATTCGGGCTGCCAAATCGATATTTGGCACCAGGCATCACCTTATTATTGGCTCCCCATAACGCCAATCCAAAATCGACCCCCGCACCTTGAGCCGTTTGCAGATCATAAAGGGTATCTCCAATATAAACGGCCTTTTCGGGCCGGATGTCGGCAACTTCCATCAGCTTCAAGAGCGGCTCCGGTTCGGGTTTATGTTTTCTGGTATCATCGGCGCAAACCGTATACGAAAAAAACCGTGCCAATTGAAACGGACTCAAGTCTGCTATTAATTCCTGTCTGGTTTTGGAAGTAACAATTCCGGTCTTGATACCCAAGCGCCTTAATTCGTTCAGTACCGGCTCAATGCCGGTAAAGACATGAATCTCATCACAAAAGTCTCTCATATACAAATCCCATTTGTGAAGCAAACCATCGACATTCCGGACTCCTAATTGCTGCAAGGAAGCCGTTCCGGGAATTCCTAGTACAAAGGTTAACTCCGCCAAAGGGTATTCACGATTCATTTCTTCTTTGAGAGTCCTTTGGAGTGAGCAGAGGATGGCCTTTTCGGTATCAATCAGCGTGCCGTCCACATCGAAAACCACCGCTTCATACATTTCCATCTTCCTCTATGTCCTGCAAGGTGATTAACTGAATGCCCTCGCTTTCTATATTCTCCTGTAACCCTTTGGCAACAGGGCGATCGGTAATCATGATATCGACCGCATTTAAATCCAGCCCTTTATAAGAAGAGTATTTGCCAAATTTGGTGTGATCCGCGAGTATAATGACCTGTTCCGCCCTTTTCGCCAGCTCACGTTTGAAACTGATATCCTCCTCGGCAAAATAATAAACACCCTCATGAGTGATGCCCGTGGCGCCGATGAAGATTTTGTTAAAGCGGTAATCGGCCAGCTTCGCCAATGTATCGTAACCCAGCGCTTGTCGCGTCTTGGGTTGGATCAGACCACCCATTATATAGGTTTGAACACGATCATTCTCCATCAACAACCAGGCATTATCCATTGATTGTGTAATAACGGTGAGGGACTGCACCTTGAGGTGAGGGATCATGCATTGAACCGTGGTCGAAACATCCAGAAAGATCATATCGTTATCTTTGACATAGGTAGCGGCATACGCCCCGATCTCCTTTTTTACCTCGGGTTCATTGGTTAACCGCGATACGTATTCCTGAATTTTTTGATTGAATTTGGTCAGGGCAATACCGCCGTGGGTTCGAATCACCGCACCCTGCTCTGTCAGTTTGACAATGTCCCGTCGTGCCGTGTCTCTGGAGACCTGAAAAATACCGCAAATATCGCCGACAGTCATGGACTCGTGCTTTTCCAAATACTCCATTATCCGATATAAACGCTCTTCCTGGTAAATAATGATTCACCTCAAACCTTATTATAAGTATTTTTAAGT
>DASVMB010000111.1:0-1780 GCA_036384575.1 Bacillota bacterium | reverse complement strand
TAATTCTTTCCTATCAGATAAAATGAGAGATAGCCGGGATTCCATACATTTTTTCCTTGTCCCGGTGGTGACATAAAACTCATTCCGTTCCAAGTTGTCGAAAAGCTGTTTCGCCAATTCCGGATAATCATGGCATACATTCACGGCCTTTTGCCCTATGTCAACCGGATTTAATTCCATTAAAATGTTCTTAGCCTTCTGATTATAATCAACGATCCGGTTTTCCAGATCCAGGACAATTACGCCGTCCCGAATGTTTTCAAAAAGTTTCTCCCGGGCAATCGGCGAAAGATCAAACAACCTATGAAAGAACAACCCACGCCAGATAATGAAACCCGTTAACGTAAAACTAAAAGGAATCAAATCCAAATGAAGAGGATTTAATCCGAAAAGATAAAACAGCGACGCCACCCCAGGAACCTGCAAACTCAAAATGATAATATTAATCTGTTTGCGAAATAACGATCCCGCCTGCATTCGCATCTGAAAAAGCACAATGTTGCAAAAGACCAGTGACAAGTATGCGTAGATCACACTTACCCAGTACCAGGGTCCTTTTTCAAACATGGTCACCGAGAAATTACCGTACTTAGCTAAATGGATTGAACGATAATACAGGTGATGATATTCATTGGTGCAATGAAAGATGAGAATAGTCAGGGAGATAGAGAATAAAACAACAACCAACCAAGGATTGTTCCGGATTTTTAACCCGGTATAACTGCTGACCATGAGAATCAGGAAACACGGTATGAATGAGATACCCAAATACTCAACTCTCAACCAGAATATCACCTGGGGTAAGGTATAACTGGTAAGCTCACAAGCATACCCGAACGAATAAATTGTTATCGAAATCAATAAAGCGGTGAACTCTTTAGCCCCCGGCCGGTTACGACGCCGGTATGTAAAAAATGCCAATATTCCAGCAATACTACTGGTAATAAACAAGATAATGATAAATGCGAGATGTTCCCAGAGCAATTCAGTTGCCCCCAAAGATACTTATTTTCCGCTTAATATCTTCAACTAAAGATTCGGCCTCTAAGCTGCGTTTCCTTAACTCTTTTTTGAATGATTTGAAGTCTAAATGGGTAATCATGTGGTTTTGCGGGCAAAAAAAAGAGGGGTTTGCCCCCCCTCTTTTTTATCTATTCCTGACAGTGCGTATCCCCATCTAAATTCTCGGCTCTTTCAAACCTAGTAAACCGGCCGATCCCGACGGTCTGACCCAGTTTTCGCGATTCTTCACGTAAATAATCCCCAATTGTCATATCCTCGTTCTTAATCCATGCTTGCTCCATCAAACACTTTTCCTTGAGGTATTTTTCAATCTTCCCCGCTGCGATCTTGTCCAACAGAGCCTCCGGTTTTCCGGCTTTTTGAGCATTGGTGCGAAAGGCCCGCCTTTGGTCATCCAAGACTTCCGGGGGAACGGCGCTTCTATCGATGAAGATGGGGTTCGTCGCCGCGATCTGCATGGCGACTTCCTTGCCGATACTCGCCAAAACCGGGCTCTCCTTTTTACAGGAAAACTCAAGCAATACCCCGACTCTGGCGCCGTGGTGCAGATATCCATGGACAAATCCCGCCGGAGTTTGAAAAGATTGAAATCTGCGGACGGAAATATTCTCCCGCATCTTGGCAATTAACCCTGTCACTGCATCTTGGACCGTAATCGCCGGATCCGCGTCATACCTTTCCGCCATCAACTCAAGATTGGTCGAAGCAGATGTTCGCGCGGCCTGTCTGGCCAGGTTGTTAACTATCGCTACAAAAT
>DASVMB010000110.1:0-4473 GCA_036384575.1 Bacillota bacterium | reverse complement strand
CGGATCAACCGCTTGGAAAACCGGGTCCGGATGGAAGTTCCGGAGGTTGTGCATCATCAGGGCGAACTCTTGATCGCCAAAAACCAGGTCATCACCGAGAATGATATGAAGATGCTGGAAGAGTTGCACTTAATTGTGGATAAGACCAATCAGGTGAAGGTCTTTTTGAGTCTGGCAGTATTTATCCTGATCTTAATCGGGGTGGGCTGGGTCTATATCTATCAGTTTCATTCCGAACTCTTTAAACAGGAACGGTTATTATATCTGTTAATCCTAATTCTGCTCTTGGCCATCGGTATGATTAAGGTCTTATCGCTGGTTGACAATCAGGCCATTGCATATCTGGCTCCGGTGAGTTTCGCGGCGATGCTCATTACCATTTTGATCGATTCCCAACTGGCGCTGGCGATGACGATTATGCTCAGCCTGCTCGGGGGGATCATCGTCGAGTACAATCTGGCGTTGACCATATTTTACTTCGTCAGCGGCGTGGTGGCGGTATTGACCCTCTCCGGATTCCACCGTCAACGGGATCTGGTACGCAGCGGTTCGATTTTGATGGTTTCCAACGCAGTTTTGGTCACGGTACTGAATCTGCTATTCCAAACCAGCTTCAATTATGGCGCAGTTTTGCTGGCTACAGCGGGTGGATTTCTCTCGGCGGTTCTCGCCATCGGCTCACTGCCGTTTTTGGAGAATATCTTTAAGATCACCTCGGCCATCCGGTTGCTTGAACTCTCCAACCCGGGCCATCCTTTGTTACGGCGGTTGCAGATTGAGGCTCCCGGGACCTACCAGCATAGTGTGATGGTGGGTAATCTGGCGGAAGCCGCGGCGGAAGGAATCGGGGCGGATGCTCTTTGGGCCCGGGTCGGCTCCTATTACCATGATATCGGAAAGATACGCCGGCCATATTTCTTCGTGGAGAATCAGTTTTCTCAGGAGAACCCTCACGAGAAACTGAATCCCACCTTGAGCACTTTGATCATCACCTATCATGTGAAGGAAGGCGCCGAGATCGCCCGGGAGCACGGTTTGCCGGATAAACTCATCGACATCATCGAACAACATCACGGGACCGATCTGGTGCGTTACTTTTATAAACGGGCTGCGGAGAATGCTCAAACAGAGCTTCCCGAGGAGGATTTCCGTTATGAAGGCCCCAAGCCCCAGTCAAAGGAAGCCGCCCTGGTGATGCTGGCCGATTCGGTAGAGGCGGCCGTCAAATCGTTGCCGAAGCCAACCCCTTCCAAGGTGGAGACGGTAGTTCAAAAGATCATCCGCGAACGGCTGGATGACGGCCAGTTTGATGAGTGTAACCTGACATTGAAGGATCTGACCAAGATCAAAAATAGTTTTTTAAAGGTGTTGGGCGGCCTTTTCCATAACCGGATCGAGTATCCGGAGACGGTACTAAAGGAGATCGAGAAGAAAAATGGGGATATTCCTAAATAATCTTCAGAAAGCCGTGGAGATCCTGCCGGAACAGGAGCATCTTCTAGAGCGGGTTATAGAGTCCGGCCTGACGCTGCATCATCACGAAAATGCCGAGGTCAGCATGATCCTGGTGGACAATGATTATATTCAAAATTTGAATCAGCAATATCGTGGTCTGGACCAACCCACCGATGTACTTTCCTTTGCGATGCTTGAGGAATCGGCCGAGGAGATCCCGATCGCGCCTGCAGAGCCCCCGATCGCGGAGAAAGAGTCTCCGATAAAACAGGAGTCTCCTGCAGAGTCGGAGAATCAACCCGAACTCTTGGGAGATATCTTCATCTCCATGGAACGGGCTAGGGAACAAGCGGCCGATTATGGCCATTCCGTAAATCGCGAGCTCTGTTATCTGGCGGTTCACGGGTTGCTTCATTTGATAGGCTTCGACCATCAGAACCCGATGGATCAAGAGAGGATGCGCCGGGCTGAGGAAGAGATCTTGCGAGCCGCCGGATTGGGCCGGGAGTGAACTCCGGCCGCGGATCCGGGAAGATCGACCGGCCGATACCGTGCCGCAGCTTTGTGATGACTGGAGGATACGGATTTGCGGGCACGTTCATTGCTTGATTCATTTAATTACGCCTTTGATGGTATTTTATACGTCTTTAAAACTCAGCGGAATATGCGGCTTCATTTCTTGGCGGCTGCGGTCATTCTGCTTTTATCGCTCTTTTTTAAGCTGGATAAGGCGGAACTATTGATCCTCTTTTTAGTGATTGCGCTGGTTATCGTGACTGAGATGATCAACACCGCCATCGAAACCGTAGTGGACTTGGTCACTCAGGAACTGCACCCCATGGCGGCGATCGCCAAGAATGTGGCGGCGGGCGCTGTTTTAGTGGCTGCCGTGGTCGCGATCGTTGTGGGTTATTTAATCTTCTTTCCGAAACTTGATCCCTTCATTCCGCTGGTCATTACCAAACTGCAACAAACCCCGGCTTATCTGAGTCTGGTGGCCTTGGTACTTACCGTGGGTTTAGTGATCGTGGGTAAATCACTCACCAAGAGCGGCCGCCCGATTCAGGGAGGAATGCCAAGCGGCCATACGGCGCTGGGAACCGCGGCGGCCACCACTATCGCCTGTATCACCCGTAACAGTCTGATTGTCCTGCTTTTGATATTAATGATCTTTCTCATCGCCGAAAGCCGGATCGAAACCCGGGTCCATTCATTACCGGAGGTTTTGGCAGGAGGGTTGGTGGGTTTTCTCGCCACAGTAATCATCTTTCAGCTGATGCGATAGCAGGGTTGTTTCATATTATAAAGGTTCGAAGTCACTACCGCCAACCGGGAACGAATAACGATTTTAAGGGGGATTCGCTTGGAAACAGCCATACATGAGCGTCTGATCGCGGCAGCCACCGAAGTCCGGGAACGGGCCTACACGCCGTACTCCCATTATAAGGTTGGCGCCGCGCTTTTGGGGAAGTCGGGTAGGATATATACCGGCTGCAATGTGGAGAATGTTTCTTACGGGGCTACCATTTGCGCCGAGCGAAGTGCGGTCGTAAAAGCGGTCTCCGAGGGAGAGACTACCTTTACAGCTCTGGCGGTGATCGCCGATGGCGATCTGCCGGCCTCTCCGTGTGGAATTTGCCGTCAGTTCCTGTCGGAGTTCGGCGGCGATCTCCGCTTGATACTGGCCAACCTCCGTGGTGAACGGAAGGAGATCACTCTACGGGAGTTACTCCCTCAAGCATTCGATTCCCAGTACCTGGAGCAGAGCGCAAACCAGGCAACGGATGAACGATAGTCGGGAACAGGCATTGATTTTCAGGAGGAAATATGGATCCGGAAACAAACAATATCACGGTGGAGATCGTCACCAAGGTTGACGATTATTTACGCGAGATCATGCTCACCATCGACGAGGAGGCATTCGGGCCCGGAAGCCTGAACGAATGGTCCTTGCCGGTATTTTTGTATTATGGCCGGGTTTATGTCGCCCGTCTTAACGCCAAACCGGTGGGGATTGCCGAATTGATGAGGGACTGGCGCGATCCGGAATTGGTTTATCTATATGGATACGCGGTGGCCCGTGATTATCGCGGCAGCGGTATCGGCACCGCCCTGCTTCGCAATATTCTTGAAGCTTTACCCCGGGCCGGATTCCGGCGGTTACAACTGACGGTGCATCCCGAGAATCAGATCGCCATCCATCTATACGAGGATAAATTCAGGATGCGGAGGGTGGAGTTCGTTAAAAATTATTACGGCTCCGGCGAAGATCGCTGGTTGCTCGAGTGGAAAATGGACGAGCTTGAATATGAGTAAAACGAAAGATAAGAAGACCTTTAAATCCGGTTTTGTGGTCCTCGCGGGACGCCCCAATGTAGGCAAGTCAAGCATGCTCAATGCCTTTCTCGGCCAAAAACTGATGATCACCTCCGATAAGCCTCAAACAACCCGGAATACGCTGCGGGGGATCCTGACCGGGCCCGACTACCAGATCATCTGGTTGGATACTCCCGGACTGCACCGGCCCCAACATGAGTTAGGCAACAGAATGATCACCGCCGCCCAGTCGGCGTTGACCGAGGCGGACCTGATTCTCTGGGTTTTGGATGCGGCTGCGGGTTTAACTGCCGCGGATCTTAAGGTTGCCACCACGATCCGGGAGGCCGGTCCCCCGGTGTTGGCGGTCTGGAACAAGATGGACCAGCTCGCCGCCGGGACTTCCACACCGGAATTGCCGGGTTTCCCGAAGATTTATCATGTTTCCGCCGTTTCCGGAGCCGGGCTTGACCAATTATTGGCGGTGATCATAACCGCTTTACCGGAGGGGCCGCAATACTATTCACCGGAACTTGTGACTGATCACCCGGAGCGGTTTATCATTGCCGAACTCATCCGGGAACAGGTGCTGAATATGACCGAGGATGAGGTTCCGCATTCCGTCGCCGTTCAGGTAGAGGCGGTGAAGGAGCGCGCGGCTGGTCCAACCGTGGTAGAGGCGGTCATCTATGTGGAACGCGA
>DASVMB010000109.1:0-14110 GCA_036384575.1 Bacillota bacterium | reverse complement strand
ATTTTGTGGTAAACCGGTTTTGCCGAATTTTTTCCGGATCAACCCGCAGCGGATCCCATTTTTTGCTGGCAATGGTGAAACTCCATAATCCCGAGGGGTATGTGGGGATACTGACTGTATATAAATACTTTAGCGGAAAGATCCCCGTCAGATTGGTATGGATCATTTGGATCACATCGGGATTGATGAATGGAGACTCGCTCTGCGCCACCATAATTCCCTCGGGAGTCAATGCTTCATAAAGATCCTGATAAAACCGGCGGCTGAACAAACCCACCGCCGGGCCGATGGGCTCGGTTGAATCCACCAGAATCACATCGTACCGGTTCTTATTTTGACTCACATGGGCGATACCGTCGCCTATGGCCAAAGTGACACGGGGATCCTTAAGGGACCCGGCAATACTCGGCAGATATTTCTGACTAACCTCGACCACTCTGGGATCAATCTCCGCCAAAACCGCTTCTTTTACCGACGGGTGCTTCAGGATCTCCCGGATAGCTCCTCCATCGCCGCCGCCCACCACCAACACTCGTTCGGGACCAGGATGAGTATTCAAAGGAACATGACTAATCATCTCATGATATACAAACTCATCCACCTCGGTGGTCATCACCATCCCGTCCAAAACCAGCATCCTTCCGTACTGGACTGTGTCGATCACCGCCAGATCCTGATACTCGGTCTTCTCAGTATGCAAGGTTTGCGTGATCTTGCATGATAGTCCCAAATTGGGAGTTTGTTTTTCGGTAAACCATAATTCCATCTGCTCATTACCCCTTTGATATCAATTGGTTTAAAAGGTCAAGGCATCCTCGCGAAACACATGACGGATAACCTGATATTATTCTTTCCCGGAATTTTCAGAATCCACCTACCTCTTGCGGGGCTGTCTCAAAAGTCCGATTTGTCATTCCGTCCACCCGGGGGGCGCGTCCAAAGGACGGCAAGAGACAGGTCCTTAATAAATCCACCTTCTCCCCTCTTTCCCGGTTACGGGAGGAGAGGGAGCGGGAGAGAAGGACTCATCTTTCAAAGCCTCAAGCCCGTCATTGCTGATTCCATATCTCAATGAACAGGTGTTTCCGGCTTGATCTCGCACCAAGAATTGAATTTGGCCTCCGGGACTAACCCTGTCGAGCGGAAACACTAATGAAACTGCAGACTGATAGATATCCGCCGGGTCACGGGAATCGATGGTTTGACCGGAAATGTCCGTAAGAACTGCCTGAATCTGAACCGCCTCATCGAACTGCAGGTCAATTAGGAAATCCGACCCACTCTTTCTCCAGTCGAGGTTTCTTAGTTCCGGGGGAACCGTATCCAAGGTCGTCCCAACCACCGTTATTCGCTGGAATTGCGGTGTGGAACGATAACGGTAACGCACAAAGAGTAAGATGGAACCGTCCCTCGAACTCATTCGCCACTTCACCGGGGCACTTCCCTGGTGCCAGGGCGACCAAATCCGTAGATCATTACTGATCCCCCACTCCAGATCATCTGATTGGTTCACGGGACTCACCTGGACACTCCGAGAGTTAATTAAGCCAGTTCCATCATTGATTACAAACGCCTCGGAACTTGCAGAGCGCCATGCCTCATTGATCTGACCTACCGGATAAAAGCTTACCCGGCCGGCGGTGTTTTCCAGTCGTATCCTGCAGAATACTGCGGCAATGGATTCAATATCCGCGCGCAAGCGTCCCTGTTCACCCGTAGGTATAATCCTCTTCCATATACCCGTATCTGTCAGTATCTCCAGGCTGGAGACGACACCGGATTCCACGGTCCAGTTTAATTTCCAACGTCGTTGACCGTTACGGCCCACGGCAATCGAGAGTAACTTGGGATAATCAATTGCGAAATCCGGCCCGTCCGCCCCAACCGAGTCGGCCGCACCTCCATCCCATCTATTACCAACAGTCCCGGAGGATTCCTGGATTGGCGGTTCCGGGTTATTTCCGGGAGTGTCCGAATCGGTACTTGACGGCAATGCAGGCCTGATCAACGAATACTGTGCCGTTCTCCAGGCACCGCTTGTTTCCTGCCATCCCACCCCCAGTTCGGATTGGCCCTGGGGAAACAGATCCCAAGGGATATGTCCTTCATTAACGAGCTGGTCGAAGAGAACTATCCTCCGGGTGCTGTTGTTTTGGATGATCTCCCCCACCATCCGGGTGGCAAAAGAAGATTCCAGCCAAAGACCGTCGTCCCGCATTACCACTTGGATGGCGGGTTCCGGGGTTGGGGAAGAATTTTTCTCAAGGAACAACGCCAAACCCGATAAACCCGGCCCCACCGGAACCACCCATAACTGCTTGAACAAACCATTTAAATAAATCGGGCTGCCCCACCACGGCAACCATTTCCATTCCGTCTTTCCATCGTATACCCATATACCTGTCAGATTCCGGGTAGCCCCCCGCAGGATTAACTCAACCTTGTTCCGGCCATCATCGAACAACTGGGCTTGGATGCTTCCATCCATAACTCCGGTCAAGGCCTGGCCGGCCGCTTTCCGGTCGGCGGCGGCCAAATCGCTGTGGCCTGAGCGTTGGTATGCAGTAGCCCGTTCCAGAAGTATCGGGGCAAACCCGGGATTTACAGCCAACGCTTGCGAAAAAAGGTCGATGGCTTTGGTATACGCCTTGGCCTTTAATTGCACTTCGCCCGCTTTCAAAAATCCGATGAGCGAACGGTGATCCGACTTAATCGCCGCGAGATAACTTTGATACGCTTGAGTGCTCCGCCCTTCCTGCAAATAGGCGTCACCCTGGCGCAGCCGCAAGTTGGAATCGAGATAACGATCGTTCCAGCCCTTGGGGAAATCCGCCGCCACTCCGGGTTTTTCTGGTAAATACCAGATTGCTCCCTCCCAAACCCAGTAATCGGGGCTGAGCGCCCGGCCCATATTCCATACACGGAGAGCTTCTTCAGAGTTTCCATCCAGCCAGGCACTCCAGCCTTTCAGCTCTAAAAACAGAGTTGCCGCCATGGGTTCCGGCGGCAACCCGAGTTTTTTGTATTCCCGAACCCGATCCGTTACGCCTAATGCCAGGGATGCCTTGAATAGATCCTTCTCTCGCGTCCATCGGTAAGCTTGGGGCAGCGGAGCGGCTTCTAAAAGAAACCCGTAAGCCATCGGGTAATCATTGAGTTCCAGATAAGCAATACCTTTACGCAGAGCGATCTCCGGGCCGGTTTCATTTGCGACCACCTGTAAGGCTTCGGCCGGCTGCCATTCCTGCAGATAGTAATCGGCCAGAGCCAAACGGGCCTGGTTATCGGAAGCATCGGTCAGTGCTTGATGGAAGTACCACAACGCATTTTGCTTTTGTTCGACAAAAAGCTGGCAATTGCCAGCCATCAACAAGGCCTCCGAATTCCGGGGATCCTGATCCAAAATTCGGAGAAGCTGTTTTTGGCACTCTGAAACCAACGCTGGATTTACTGCAGGCAGTTTTCCACGAAGCGGCTCGCTGCGGCTGTTGTTCTCCGCCCATAACAGGCTCCGGGTGGCCAAATATTCGGGTAAGCCGGATTGACTATACATAAGTCGCACCAGGCGGATTCGGGATTTTACATCCCCGGGATGGGTACGCACCAACGTTTGCAGCGATTCATAAAGTGCAACGCCAGGAGCTCCACCGCTTTTACTTGAGCCATTCTCCGCTTGACCGGCGACTTCCCGACTGTTACCGGCCAGGCCGATACCGTCAACGCCCTGGGCAGTTATGCCCCAGAAACAAATAAACAACAAGATGAAGCTATAAAGATACCGGTGATCACTTCGCATTAAAAATTCTCTCTTAAAATATTTAATAAATCGTCGGCCGTGGCCTCACGGGGATTGGACTTCATCGCCGGTGTAGTCAAAGCTTCGGCCACAATCTGCGGCAACTCCGCTTCGGTAATCCCCAAACCGCTGATATGGGTAGGAATCCCCAGTTTCCGCTCCAGACTCAAAATATGTTTCATGCTGAGGGCCGCCACATCAATGGTATCGCTTCCACCGACGGTATTTAACCCCATGGCTTTGGTGATCCTGGCATACTTCTCGTAACATGCCGAGAGATTAAAACGCATCACGGGCAGTAACAAAACCGCACAGACGAGTCCATGAGGCTTCCCGGTCCTGATTCCGATGGGATGGGCTAGGCCATGGACGGCACCCATTCCCGCGTTTCTTAAAGCGATACCCGATTCAAGACTCCCCAACGTCATTTCCGTGCGGGCCTTGATATCCTGGCCGTCATGGTAAACATTTAACAAATTATTGCTTATCCGTTCTACTGCGGAAAAGGCATAAATGTCACTCAGGGCAGTGGAATCTTTAGAGGTAAAAGCCTCGATCCCTTGGGTTAAAGCATCCAAACCCGAGTAAATGGTGACTTGGTCCGGGGTACTCATGGAGAGTTGCGGATCAATGACGGCAATGCAGGCTGCAAAGCTGTTCCCTTCAATCGGCCGTTTGATCTTGCGTACTCGGTCGGAGAGCACGGCAAAATGAGTCACTTCAGCCCCGGAACCGGAAGTGGTAGGGATAGTAACCAACGGGATCCCGGGCTGCATGATTTTACCCCCGTCGAAATAGAATTCCAGCTCGTTTTCGCCGCCGAATAATCCCGCAATGGCTTTGGCAACATCCATGGCACTACCGCCACCCAAACCGATGACCCAATCCGCTTGAATACTCCGACCCAAAGCCAGACCCTTTCGGACCGTATCCAGCGAAGGCTCCGGTTCGACTTCAGAAAAAGCGGTCATCTGAAAGCCCGCCCCATTTAAGAGTGTCTCCACCCGGTGAAGCACACCGTTATCGATCAAAGCGGTTTTTCCCGTAACCACCAGTACCTTTTTACCAAGCGTTCTTCCGATCGTCGGTAATTCACGCAATGACTCGATACCGAAGATGACTTTCGTTGTCATTTCAAAGGTTTGAACAGGTACCATATTACCGCTCTCCTTCATTGAGGCTACAATCTTAACCGTTTATAAACCCGCTAAGGGATTGGGCTAAACTAAGCCTTCCCAAGAAGCTAGGATTCTCCTTGGGAATGGTCCAATTCCTCCCAGGCGGAGGTCACAACGGTCTCAATCATTTCTCCGGATTGCGGAGTGATCTCAATACCATGATTCATACGCCGCCAATGACCCAAATACTCGATATTTCCCTCCGGACCCCGAATCGGTGAAAAAGTCAAATTCACCAACTGCCATCCGGATTGAGGCAGACGATTGGCGAGGCGTTTCAAGATCTCCAGATGAATGGCACGGTCGCGGACCACGCCTTTCTTACCGACTTTATCACGTCCCGCCTCAAACTGTGGTTTAATCAGGGTGATTACATCTCCACCCGGGGCCAGCATCTCTTGGAACTTGGGAAAGACCAGCTCAAGAGAGATGAAAGAGAGGTCGGCGGTGATCAATTCCGGGAGCGAATCCAAGTGTCGTACTTCAAAATACCGGATGTTCTCACGTTCCCAGAGAATCACCCGTGAATCCTGCCTTAATTTCCAGGCCAGTTGTCCGTATCCGACATCAATGGCGTAAACCTTCACAGCGCCGGATTGCAGCAGGCAATCGGTAAAGCCGCCTGTCGAGGCTCCGGCATCCAGGCAGATTTTTCCTGCAACCGAAACGGCAAAAGTTCGTAAGGCCTTTTCAAGTTTCAATCCGCCACGGCTCACGTAGGGCTGGCCAGTGCCGACAATTGTAACCTGGATCGGTTGATCCCGATGTACATCCGGTACCGGCTGGCTTGGTTTGACAACCGGTTTACCGTCGAGACGTACCTCTCCGGCCATAACTGCCCGTTGCGCCTGTTCCCGGCTGGTGAAATGCCCCTGCTCAACCAGCCATTGATCGATTCGTTGTTTCAAGGAAACCTCCGCAATCGGCCACCTACACCCCGACTATTTGTTGAAACCATAACCCATCACTTTGGTATAAGGCTCGAACATCATCTCATAAATATCCATCGCCTGGCGATCGGTAAGCCCCGCTAGAAAATCCGCGATTTGCAACGCGCGATTCGACTCATCTTCGCTGTTGTCGCATTTTTCGCGGATCATTACCGGCAAAAGCCTAGGATTACTCATAAATTGTTCAAACAAACGCCTCAGTATCATTTTGCCCTTTTCAGCCATCATTAACACCAAGGGGTGCTTGTATACCTGGTTGTAAAGAAAATTGATGAGCATCTGTAAATCGTTGGTCCGCTCCGGAGACAAGGTTACTACCGGTTCGGACAGTTCCCGTATGGCCTGGGACGAATCAGGCCGGATCGCTTCAAGATTCCGGCGGGTTTGAATGATGCAATCCTCGTTGAAATGATAGATCCAAAACCGGATGAAACGATATAACCGCATCTGTGGAGTGAAGCCTCCCAGCTGCCTCTCCTCTTCGCCAATCATATTCAGAATATCCCGGACCGAGGGGATTGGAAGATTCTGTAGATCTTCCCAGTCAACCAGCTTGATACGGAGAGCATCATCCAGATCATGAGCGGCGAAAGCCATGGAATCTGCGAGATTGACTATCTGAGCTTCGATTCCCGGCTGGGGTGAAGTCGCAAATTCCACCGGCAACTTGGGATTATCAAATCGGGTGAGATGCCGCGCCAGCCCTTCCCGCGTCTCGTAAGTGAGGTTCAATCCGGAGAATTGCGGATACCGCTGTTCCAAACGGTCGACCACCCGTAAACTGTGCAGATTGTGATCGAATCCTCCATATTTCTGAAGCAATTCGGAAAGGATTTCTTCTCCGGCATGACCAAAAGGGGTATGCCCCAAATCATGGGCAAGGGCTATCGCTTCTACCAGATCTTCATTGGACCTGAGCACTCTGGCAAAAGTCCTGGCATGTTGCATCACTTCCAGGGTGTGAGTCATCCGGGTCCGGTAAAAATCCCCTTCATGAACAACAAAGACTTGCGTTTTGTACTGCAAATTTTTGAAAGCCGTAGAGTATATGATGCGGTCGCGATCCCTCTGGTAACAATTACGGTACGTATCCTCGGATTCGGAAAACCTCCTCCCCCTGGAGGTTTTCGATTTGGCGGCGTAAGGAGCTAAAGTTAGATCATCATAATCCTCAAACGGGACTGCGGAAGACTGCGTCACGCAACTCACCTCGCTCATCGTCACCCGGAACTGGAGGTTCATCCGGTCCGGGTAAACTAAAAGCCTTAGAAATTCTAATCGTTATTCCTTTCGACAGAATTGGATGGCATCCTGCCGGTAAATCGCTTTTTTAGGATAGGCAAGAGCCTGGTAAGAAGATCCTTAACCCCCATGCTCATTTTGGAATTGGACAATGACTTCATTCAGTTTTGCCAATTCTTCCGCGGCATGGGTGCCATCCGCGGCAAGCCGGCTAAAAACCGCCGCGGCTTGACGAGCGTTAGCGGCCAGCGCCGGAACATTTCCCAGGTTACGATTGAGGTCAGCCGCAATTGAATACTCTTCCTGAGCGAGTTGCGAGGCGAGGGCGGCGTTATCCTGTTCCACCCGGTGTAAATGTTCGACGATCTGTTTTATGCTCTCTAAACCATTTGATAGCTGCGGGTCTAACATCTTTTTACCCCCATTTCCTTTTGGAGGTAGGGGTTCCCCGTAACCGGGGGTTTTATACCATAACAATGTTTCATAAAAAAACGGCCTCAGGGAGGCCGCAGTAAAAAATCTCAGGTTCTTATTTTCTACAGCTGCTGCCTTAACCGTTCCAGATGATTCATGACTTTTCGATATTGAGCCGGGTAATTCTCGGGGGTATATACAAGTAGTGCGCTTTCCAGTGCCGAGATCGCCCGGGCCAAATTTTCCTGGGGCTCTTGAAGCATCGCCAGTAATGCAAAGACCTCGCCCAAATTCGTTTGGGTTTGAGCGTACTGCTCCGGATAGTGATCAACGGTGAAGATAGTCAATGCGCCTTGAAAAACGCTGATGGCGTTGAATATCCGTTCCATTTTATACTTCTTATATTCATCGAGGCTCTTGTAGTTCATGCTCTGCATCTCTTCAGCCATAGCCTTACAAGTGCTGCCGAGATAATTCATATTCGTCCCGAATTCCACCGGAAACCGGTCGGGATTGTAACATTTCAAAGCGGCGCTAAAGGCAGCCAATGCCTTCTCCAGGTTCTCTTGACGGTTCTCAACCGTAGCCCAGATAAGATGAGCACGACCAATGGCATTTTGAATCGCCGCAAAACGTTCCGGGTTCTTTTCGTAGCTATAAAAGTTCAATGCCTCATTGAGTGCCCGCACTGCAACTCCCGGATAATGGGTTTTGGGTTGAAGCTCGGCAAGGCCCAGGGCGGCCAAACCCAACTCCACATTGAAATAAGCATATTCGGACGGATATTCGTTTCCATATAGCTTGACCGAATCCTGAAAACATTTAAGCGCCCGGGTCAGATTGATCTCCTTGGTGCCGAATTCCGCGAATGAATAATACGCCTCCCCAAGACGAGCCAAGGTCTCGGCGTATTCCACCCGCTGTTCGGATGGGTTCAAAAGCCGTAGAGTATTTTCGTAAACCTGAAGCGTTTTGTTGAGTGTGGCGGTGGAAGGCTCATGCTCGGCCAGAAACTTACAGGCTTTACCTAACTGAATGGCCGCGTGGACATGGGCGGAACGATGCGATTCCGGTCTGAAAATTTTTAACGCCGCTTCATAAGCTGCAATCGCCGCGGTAGGGTACTCCTTTTGATAGTCTTCCCGGGCCAATTCAATATAAGCGTCACCCAGCTTGACTTGGCTTGCGGCATGATCCTGCGGTGCTGCGGCCACAGTAAAGGTCCGGGTCGCCTCGGTAAAGGCTTGAACCGCCCGGAAGAGCCAATTCCGGCGGGCATCGAAATCCGCCAGTGCCAGGCAGGCGGATCCAAAATTGCTTTGGGTAATCGCGTATTGACGAGGAAAATCGGCAGCGGTATAAATCGTGAGTGCCTTCTCATACATTCCGACCGCTTCAGGAAGATGGCGTTCCGCCCCTTCCGCCGATTGCTGCAAGATCACCCCTAAATTTAGATAGGTGGACCCGAGAATCTCCGAGGCGGGTGGGAGGTTTTCGATCCGCAGAATTTCCTGAAAGTATTGTCTGGCCTTCTCCAGGTACTGCCCGCCGCCGCGGATTCGTGCGAAAAGTTTGCATGCCGAGCCAAGATTGTGAAGGATATAACTGTAACTCAATGGATATTGATTCACTGAGTTCAGGACATTCAGGACCTCTTTGCAGGAGTTGATGGCCTGGTTCAAATCCTCTTCCCGGTTAGCCGCTGCGGCACGATCAATATACAGATTTGCCAGGCAGTTATGGGTGTGGGCATATTCGAAGGGATATTCGTCACTGTTATAGATTTCCAACGCAGCTTGATAGGCTCCATACGCCCGTTCACGATTTTCGGCAGGATCATTCAATTCCGCCAGAACATGATGGGCGTAACCCAGGTTAAACTGACTTAAAGCATGGAGTGACGGGTAATCGGACCTCGAAAAGACAGCCATCGCCTCTTCTCCGGCTGCGACCGCCAGGGTAAGATGGGTTCCCTTATCCTTGTACTCCGCCAATGCGTTGTGGGTCATTGCCGAAATAAGCTCGAGTAGGGCGTAATCCTGTGGATGTTGTTTGGAATTGAACGCTTTAACCCCCTTCTCCAGGGTGGTTATCGTTTCCTCCAGGAATTGCATGGCCTTGGCCAGATGTTGGCTCTTGGATTGATACTCGGAAAGATTGGCCCATACGGAACCGAGCCCGGCCTGAGCTTGTGCCAGACCTAACAGGTTTTGGGGATGGGAATATAATTGGGCGGCTGATTCGAACGCTGCGGCGGCTTTGACCAGATTAGCCTGACCATCGGTGAGCAAGGCCAGTTTTTTTAGAGATATACCGCGTTGGTAATGGAGATAAGCCAAAATCGGCGTATCTTTTACATCGGAAAACTGGCCAATTAAAGCTTCATATTGAACTAAAGCAGCATCGTACGAATGACTGTCGGAGAGCCGGACCGCTTCATTCAGGGCTGTTGACAGATCGGGCCTGCTAATTTTGGGTTGCGGCAACTCCGCGCTTTTTGCATCCATCATCAGGTATTTAGTGTATCTCATGGTAAATAAAGGTCACCAGGCTTTTTAAGTTTCGCAAGATCATTCATTTAAAATATTGGATGCCAAACTACAAAAATCCTTTTCCAAACTTCCGATTTTAAGAGAAAAGTTAACTTTCAGATAACCAAATACCATAAAAAAATCCCGGCTTCCTGAATGATGCACCGGGTACTTTTTTAAATACTTAATATTATCGGTAGAGCGTTTTTAAGCCTGCTTTATGTCTCCTCGACTCCATGGTTGCGCGTCCGTGAGTCCATCTACTGGCAATCACGGCGGCCACCCTCCACACCGCATAGTAAGGTGGCGAGCCGCATTCCATGCCGGGCTTCAATCGCCCCGGTAATATAAAAAAGATCCCGCAATTCACAGTCCGGAGCATTGATGAATTCCTGACCGTATTTGACAAAATCCCCACTCTCCGCCATGATTCTTTGTTTTACCGCATCGCAATAAGGTGGAATTTCGGGTGGCTCTACCGGCGGAGTAACGGGTTGCATCCCGGTAAGTCTGATGTAGACCTGGCAGAAATTGGCGGCATGCGTCGCCTCATCACGTGAAAATTCCAGATACAAATCCTTTGCCCGCTCATCCGGGGCTTTCTTGGCGAGTTCCTGATAATAAAGGGAGTCCCGGGTCTCATCATGAATGTATTCCAGGATCCGGGACGGCAAAGCCGAATAATAAGTCATTCCATCCATCATTCCATCAGCACCTCCAAAGATATCCTATGCAACAGGATGGAGTGCTGACTGCAATCACATTATTTTTTAAAAAGATGTGGTCGGTTATGATTCGATAAACTTTTATAAGTCCGGCTTAACTCTCCTGAAAGAGATCGGTGGAAAGGTACCGTTCACCGTTATCCGGCAATAACGCGATAATATTCTTTCCCTTATTCTCCGGGTTCTTGGCGATTTGAGTCGCAGCAAAAACTGCAGCCCCCGAGGAAATTCCCACAAGCAGGCCTTCAGTTTTTGCAAGTTTCCGGGAGGTCCGATAAGCCTCATCCCCTTTAACCTTGATGATCTCGTCAATGACAGAACGGTCGAAAACTTCCGGAACAAACCCGGCTCCAATCCCCTGAATCTGATGAGGTCCGGGATTGCCGCCCGAAAGCACCGGTGACTCGTAGGGTTCCACAGCGATAATCCGTACTCCGGGCTTCTTTTTTTTAAGAATCTCCCCGACTCCGGTCACAGTGCCGCCGGTTCCGACTCCGGCCACAAATACATCCACTCCGCCTCCTGTATCCCGCCAAATTTCTTCGGCTGTTGTCCGGCGGTGAATCTCCGGATTGGCCGGGTTGTTAAATTGTTGAGGGATGTAGGAATGGGGCAGCGTCGCCGCCAGTTCCTCGGCCTTGCGTATCGCGCCTTTCATCCCCTCAGGGCCGGGAGTTAATACCAGTTCCGCGCCGAGCGCCTGAAGTAAATTTCGCCGTTCGATACTCATTGTCTCAGGCATCGTCAATATCAAACGGTACCCCTTGGTTGCGGCCACAAAGGCCAATGCGATTCCGGTATTACCACTGGTAGGTTCGATGATAACCGAGTCCGGCCTAATCAACCCTCGCTCCTCGGCATCTTTGATCATGGCGTACCCGATCCGATCCTTTACGCTACCGCCGGGGTTAAAATACTCCAACTTGGCGATGACCGCGGCCTGTAATTTTTCGTCCCTGTTATAGTTGGATAACTCCAAAAGCGGGGTATTGCCGATTAGTTCCGTGAGACTCTTGGCGATTTTCGTCATGATCCTTCCTCCATCTCTTCGAAATCCAGGTAAACCTATTATCTTGGTAGAATATTATTATCCTACTCCCCATCCCTATGATTGTCAATATTTTCTGACTTATTACATTACATGAAGAATGGCTCCTTCCCTAAGGTTATGAGTAATCCATATTTTAATGATAGGAATACTGGTAATGAGACACCAAACCCCGCACTTACTGCATACCCTATATTATCTAGTTCCCAAGTCCTAAATTTCATTTCAAAGGGGGAGAGGTCCATCATAAAAAAGATTCGGTTCATTTGTTGTCTGTTCCTTTTGACGGTTGGAGTATTTATCGTAAACCAACTTCCCAACGCCGCCGCCAAATCGCTTCCGGAAATCAAGATCGCCGGACAGTTCGGCCTGGTTTACGCACCATTGATGGTCGCCGATAAATTGCAGATCTTCGAAAGATATGGATTAAAACCGGTATGGCGTGAGTACGGATCCGGCGCCGCAGTCCGCGAGGCGTTAATATCGGGTGAGGCCGATGTGGGATTTATGGGGATTCCACCATTCCTGATTGGCTGGGAGAAAGGTTGTCCCTGGAAGATTGCAATGGGATTCGTCATTGTACCGGTAGGGCTGGTGACGAATGATCCCGCCATTAAGAGTCTCAAAAATTTTAAGCCCGGCGACAAGATTGCGGTACCTTCGCCCGGCAGCGTACAACACATCTTGCTCTCAATGGCGGCCAAGAAGGAACTGGGTTCCGCCAATGCCCTCGATAACAACCTCATCGCCATGGCGCATCCCGATGCCACTGCAGCTTTAATATCCAAGAAGGGATTGACCGCTCACTTTACCACCCCGCCTTATCTTTTTGAAGAATCGATTCAGCCTGGATTCCATCAGGTCACGAACGACATCGCCATTTTCGGGTCGCCATTCAGTTTCAATGTCGGTGTAGCCTCGCAAAGATTCCACGACCAAAAAAAGGACGAATACCATCGCTTTGTGAAGGCGATTGACGCCTCAATGACTGAGATCACTAAAAACCCCCGGAAAGTCGCCGAACTTTTGGCTCCGGAGTTCAAATTGACTCCGGAAAAAACATACCAGTATATGACCTGGCCCGGTATGAACTATACCACCAAACTATATGGCGTCATGGGTTTCGCTGAATTTATGAAGGAAGCCGGTTTCATCAAGAAGGCGCCCCAAAATCTATCGGAGATCATCTGGGAAAATGTAGTCGTCGGTGGAAAATAACTCTTCTTACTGCCCAAATCAAGCGAGGGATCTGCGATGAACGGTGCCGGAAGTTCCGGGCGCGAACGCATAAAATCAAAAACTCTGCGGCAAACCCTTTTTATTCTAGCTTTACTCACCCTCTGGGAACTGCTCGCCAGGGTCGGGCAGCTCCCGGCCTTACTGTTTCCCCCCATCAGCAGTGTTCTACAGGAACTGGTGGTCCAAACCATGAATGGCGAATTGATTCAGCGGACCGGATTCTCTCTCTATCTGATCGGTACCGGACTGGGGCTCGCCGTTATTTCGGCGCTAATCTTGACTGCATTCGGGGTAAGCTCCCAAATCTTCGGAGAATGGGTCCAGGTTTTAATGGCGGTTTTTCACCCTCTACCGGGCATTGCCATTCTGCCGGTGATCATCCTTTGGCTCGGTACCGGCGCTCAATCGATCGTCGCTGTAATCTGGCTCTCTGCGGTCTGGCCGATGGTTGCCAATCTAAACACTGGCTTAACTTCGATCCCCGCCACTCAAATCGAGGTGGGACGGAACCTGGGGCTGGGAAGATTTGCTCTCATCCGTTCGGTGCTTTTACCGGGGGCATTCCCTCATATCCTAAGCGGCCTCCGTGTGGGTTGGGCGCGGGCATGGCAAGCTGCGGTTGCGGCAGAGATGGTCTTCGGCGCTTGTGGCGGAGAAGGCGGGTTGGGTTGGTTCATCTACAAGAAACGTTTCTTCATGGAGATACCCGATGTTTTCGCCGGAATGATCGTCATTGTTCTCATCGGTTTGCTGGTGGAACGGATGGGTTTTGAGTGGATTGAAACCCGGACCGTGAAACGCTGGGGCATGAGTTTAAGCTGACGGGAGGTGCGGCGCCGTGGAAGATTTATCTGTCACCAGGCTGTTGTCCGTCACCGGGCTTACGAAACAATTTAAGGTAAACGGCAAGGATACAAAGGTTCTGGAGGCACTTGACTTTACACTTGAAGCGGGGAGTTTCCTGACCATACTGGGGCCATCGGGCTG
>DASVMB010000108.1:0-4446 GCA_036384575.1 Bacillota bacterium | reverse complement strand
TACGGCAGCCCGGTTCAATTTTCACTCCAGCACCGATCACTGCAAATTCGCCAATTTCAACATTGAGTCCGATCTCCGCATTGGGATCGATAATGCCGGAAAACATTGGTAAAACCTCCGTTCCCAACTCAAGATAGGTTGGTGTAAAAAGCGTTATAACCCTTGTCTGTTACTCATTATAAGTGGTTTTGCCGAATTTTGCAAATTCGAACCGAGCTAGCCAAGATCCCCGATTTTTAGGATCCGGTTTTGACTAAAGGAGCCCCATGGTCTTTAAAACTTCCTGCATCATTTTAACCTCTGCCGGTGAAGCCTGAACTAAAGGAAGCCGCAAGCCGCCGGCCTTCATTCCCACCAGGTTGCACGCGGCCTTAATCATAATCGGATTGGTGTTACTAAAGATTGCCCGGTACAAGGGAGACACCTCGGCATTGATACGGATAGCCGTTGCCAAATCGCCCCGAGAGAAGGCAACCACCATCTCCTGGAGCTTACGGCCGACGATATGGCTGGCCACACTGATGACACCGACCCCGCCGAGGCTCATTACAGGTAGGGTTAAAGCATCATCGCCGCTATAAATCTGAAAATCCCGCGGGGCTTTTTCATAGATTTCACTAACCTGATTCAGGTTCCCGGATGCTTCTTTCACAGCATTGATATTGGATATTTCAGTCAATCTTACCATGGTATCCGCAGTGATGTTGACTCCGGTCCGGCCCGGTATATTATAAACGATTACCGGGAGTGCGGTTTCCCGGGCGATAGCGGCAAAGTGTTGGTACAATCCTTCCTGCGATGGCTTATTATAGTACGGAGCCACTAGCATAACCCCGTCAACGCCCGTTCGTTCCGCCTCTTTGGTCAGCTCAATACTATCTGCTGTGTTGTAACTGCCGGTACCGGCGATGACAATCCCTTCGCCCCCGACAGCTTCGACCACCGCTTTGAAGAGTGTAAGCTTCTCTGTTTTGGTCAGGGTGGGCGACTCCCCGGTCGTACCGGCAACCACAACACCGTCGGAGCCGGACTGAATGAGACGTACCGCCAATTCTTGAGCTGCCCTGTAGTCGACCTGCAGATTGGGATCGAACGGCGTAATCATCGCCGTCAACACTTTTCCGAACTTAACCATTGGTTTCCTCCTTACTACCCAACTCAAACTCTTCGTGCAAAGCCCGGAGGGCTTTGATCATTTCATCCTGTCGCACCAGACAGGCGATACTGACATGGGAATCCGTCGAATGGTAGATGGAGATCCCGGCCTGTTGTAAACCATGTACCATCCGCGCCATTACACCGGGAACGCCACGCATTCCTGATCCGACAATGGCCACTTTGGCGAAACCTTTCTCCATGGAAGTCTCAAGCGATAATTGATCTAGAACCTCCTTGGCCTGCCCGATCTGATCTTCTTTAATAATAAAGCTGACATTTGCAGGTGCGACTTGAATCATATCTACACTTATTCCAGCTTTAGCCATCAATTGAAAGATTTCCAAAACCTGTCCGGTTTTATTCAAATCCTCCTTGGACTTGAGTTTGACCAGTGCCATACCCTGGATATGGGCGATGCCGGTTACGACCTTGTCGCTCCGGATCTCGACGTTGCCGATGGGGCTACCATCACAGATCAGCGTCCCCAGATTCTCGGAGAAAGTGGAGCGGATCCGCAGCGGTATCCGGCCTTCCATGGCGATCTCCACAGCCCTGGGGTGTACCACCTTGGCCCCAAGATGAGCCATATCGCAAACTTCGTTATAGGTCATGGTTGCAAGGGGCTTAGCCTCCGGAACCAACCGGGGGTCAGCGGTCATTACCCCGTCAACATCGGTAAAGATCTCAACGACTTCTGCCTTAAGAGCAACCCCCAAGGCTGCCGCGGTTGTATCGCTTCCGCCCCGACCTAAGGTCGTCACAGCGCCGTCCACAGTAGTACCCTGAAATCCGGCGACCACCGCGACCCGCCCTTCATCGAAACATTTCATAATCTTATCGGGCTTTATCTCCAAGATACGCGCATTACCAAACTGCCCGTCGGTGAGAATACCCGCCTGGCCGCCGGTGAGCGCTTGAGCCTCAATGCCATGAGCCTTTAAGGTTTGTACCATGACCACAGTCGAGATATTCTCGCCGCAGGACATCAAAAGATCCAAATCTCTGGGACTTTCCTGAGCTTTTATACTTCGGATCAGGCCAATTAAGGTATCGGTAGCATAAGGCTCACCTGCCCGGCCCATGGCCGATACAACCACCACAACCCGATAGCTCTGTTTCAGCGCCTCGCTTACTTTTTTAACGACATTCTCCCTGCCTTCCGGGGTTGCCACCGAAGTTCCGCCGAATTTTTGTACAATGATTCGCATATAAAGAGCCTCGCTTTCATGGATAATTGCTAAATTGAAGATACCAAAGTTGTTTCGAAACCGCTCATTTTATGCCGTAGAATTCGCTATCAATTAAGTTGATCCTTTGTTTTGCGTCTAAAGTCATCAAGGCAACCGGCATGAGGCACGAGGCATGAGTTCTCTTGAGTCCCAAGTCTAAAGTCGGAAGTCAATTAAGTCAAGAGGCGCGAGGCATTGAGTATTGTAAGTCTTTTATTCTAGTCTAAAGTCCAAATTCCCAAGTTGGAAATCCCTGTAACTTTTTTTCACTTTACGACATCCGACTTTAACCTCTTGCCTCATGCCTCTCACCTCACGCCTCATGAAAAACCAGCAGTAAAGGTTGTATTTGCCGTTGTTCCAGGGCTGACGCTATTGTATCAGGGATCAAACTCATCCTGGCATTCAAGGAAGTTTCCTTGGTATGCGGGGCGTCCTGACCAAAGGGCACAAAGTAAATATGGCGTTTATTCAATAAAGTAGCCAAATTCCTGGCATTAGTCCCTAAACCGTCATTTGTGGCGATGGCCAACACCACCGGCCGGTTGTTGCGTAATTGCGCCTTGCAGGCCATGGTGACGGAAGTATCGGAGATTCCCTGCGCCAATTTGGCCATGGTATTTCCCGTACATGGTGCCACCAGAACCAGATCCAGCATTTTTCTGGGCCCAATCGGTTCAGCTTCGGCAATTGTAGTGATCGGAGGATGGCCCGAGATCTCCACAACTTTTTGGTAAAGATCGGCCGCTTTGCCGAAACGTGTGTCCGTATCCCGAACCGATGGAGAAAGAATCGGGAAGAGTTCCGCCCCTTCCTCCTTTAACTGTTGCATTGCAGGCAAGACTTCGCCGAGGGTACAGTGAGACCCGGTAATGGCGAAGCCGATCTTCACCCCGGAGAGCATCAACGATCACCCCCGTATAATGAATTCCTGATCAACCTGGGGATGGTTTCCACCAGAATCGCTCCCGCGGTTTGCGGTGCCACCTTTCCCGGTAGCCCGGGTGCTAAAATCGCTCGAATATGGAATTGTTTTGCTGCTTCAAAATCCGTCCCGCCCGGCGGCGAAGCCAAATCAATAATGAGTGTCCTGGACGAGATTTTGGCAAGTAAAGTCGAATCCATGATTAAGGCGGGGATGGTGTTGAGGATGAGATCGATGTTCGCGATGGATTCATTCAAGGTCTCCATCCCAAGCGTTGAAGCGGTCGATAAAGGTATCCGATCGCATCCCAGTTCCCACGCGCGTGCCAAGACGTCATTTCGCCTTGCGGCGACTTTAACGCGGGCACCTAGGGCTTTAAAAGTGCGGGCAACCGTCATTCCCACCCTTCCAAATCCTAAAACCAATACCGTGCTGTCATGGATGGTGATGGGCATCTCTTCCAGAGCTATCTGCAGCGCCCCTTCAGCTGTAGGGATTGAATTCAGGATGGCGATCTCGTCATCCTCGGCATACTGGACGATTTGCAGCCGCAGCTCCGAGCATCTCTGTAACCAATCCGAAGTGAGCGAACCGGTCACAATCAACGTTCCTGGGCTTAACGCATTTAGACAACTTCCAAAATCAATCTCTTCCCCGATCTTCCGGCCGCGAACCATTCCAACCACGTTCATTCCGGAGATCGGTAATACGACAACTCGGACCTCACTAAGCGTCTCAAGCAGACTCGCGGTGTTTAAAACAGCCGTCGGAGTTTCCGCCGCTATATGGCCATATAATTTTACTGTTTTAAATTCATTAGCCAAAGCTTCCGCTACCGCGACTTGGCGAGTGTCTCCCCCAATTACGGCTGCCTGTAGATCGGAAATACGCTCCAACGAAACGTCTCCCCCTCTTTGCATGCCTCGCATAACCCACCTACACTGCGCCGATTTCTTGACATTCCATCCCATGGAAGGATCGGTTAGTGTTAATGTAGTATATTCGGCATTTTGAACGGAGGTGAAGTTTTTTCCGCCGGGGTTTCAGAATCGGCACTAGCCGCGAACAGTCACGCCGCTACCGGGTAACAAAATTACATTCGTATGGTATTCCTCATAGAGCGTTATTCAGATA
>DASVMB010000107.1:0-5177 GCA_036384575.1 Bacillota bacterium | reverse complement strand
ATGACTCTCAGTGGCTGAGAGTCGTAAATAACTGATGTCTTAGTCTGAATCTATCGAAAATCCTATTGAACCGGGGGTTTAAGGGCCTCCAGGGAGAAAGATCCCGTTTCCCCGGAAATTCTCTCCAGGTCCTGCTTTAAGATTTCCAACACTTGTGGTTGGGGCTCGTTTTGTTCGGGTCCCTCCAGACTGGCGATGATTTTTTTTTGTTCATCGATCCACGGAAAGACCGCTTCCCGGCCTTGTTCCATATTCAATCCCCCTTACTTATCAATTTTCAGCGCTTTCCTCAAAAAATCAGGCTGCTAGCAAGGTACACCGCAATTTTCGATTAGGTCGTTCCGGGGATTGATGCGTTCAATCGGCAGGTTTTGATTGAATTGATTCCGGATCACCAAATTATTGCTGGCCGTAGCTCCGATGGTGATGCCGCTGACCCGGTTGCCAAAGATGCGGTTGGACTCGATGGTGTTGAAATCCCCTTCGATGCGGATCCCGGAAAGGTTACCGGAGATGGTATTGCCGGTGACCATATGTCCCATGGTATCTAGCTGAATTCCGCTCTCATGGTTGTTGCTGATGACATTTCCAACCAATCCGGCAGGCCCTTGGCCGGAAAGCTCATGAACGCCGTGAATTCCGTTTCCGGAGATAAGGTTATCGTAAATCAGGTTGAATCCGGCGCTATCGGCGATGCCGTTCATGCCGTTATCCGTCACCCGGTTGTCGATCATCATGTTACCTACGGTGGTCTGGGTCAGAGCCGCGATCCCATTGCCATGGTTGGTATCGATTTGGTTCGCGACGACCCAGGTATCCCGGGCCTGAAGATTAATGCCGTTAGCGCCGCAGCCGGAGACTTGATTTTGCCAGATCAAGGTGGCGAAGGTACCCAATACTTCAATTCCCGCCCCCGGGGAGATATTGATAATCCGGTTATGGATTAGTTTGGTTCCGGAGAGAAAGATCACACCGGAAGGAGCGGAGGCCCGGATTCCGGCAACCAGGTAGTTCTGAATCGTAAACCCTTTGATCTCAGTATTATTGCCCTGGATTAAAAAGGCTGCCGCCATTCTGGACAAACCATCCAGGATCACCCTGTCACTATCGGCGATAATGCGAATACCGGGCTTATCGTTCGGGATGATGACCGTTTGATGATAAACCCCCGGACAGACTAATATGGTGTCACCGGACTGGACCGCGGCAACCGCCTGAACGATCGAGCCAAAATCTTGGGGAACTCGAAAAACCGCCATTATCCATCCCTCCCGTCCGTTGCGTCTTTGGAAAACGTCTCCTCCGTATTTTGAGGAGGGGAACAGACCGGGGGAGCCGGGACGGAAGTGTATAGTCCACTTGGGTTACTGGTTTGGAAGCAGTTTTCCACCAGATCGTTTTGCGGGTTTTCACGATCGATATCAAACGGCGTATTCCGTGTAATTATGTTGCGAACCGCCAGATTCCCCTGAGCATCGGGAGTAAGGGTGATGCCGTTATTCATGTTGGCGGTAATCACGTTTTGCTGGACCACGTTCAAATTGGTGTCAATGAGTACACCGGTTCCTAGATTATTGAGCACGCGGTTACCGGTTACCACGGTACGGTCCTGATCCAATCGTACCCCATCCCGGCGATTGCCGGTAATGCAGTTGGCGACAATGCCTCCAAATCCGGCGGCCGCCGTTGGTGAAGCCTCATCAACCCCGTCCAATTTATTGCCAGTAATCAGGTTGGCAAAGATCAGATTGGACCCGGCATTATCTTGAACTCCGGATCCGGAGTTCGCCAGGATCCGGTTACGCGTAATCGTCCCGCCGACGTTGGCGTTGGTTTGATTGATTACGCCATTTGCGCCGTTCCCATTTAGCTCATTCTCGATGGTCCATGTGTTCATGGTCGATCCGGTGATATTGACCGCGTGATCCCCGACACCGCGAATCCGGTTCTGCCAAATCAAGGTGGCAAATGAATCAACCAAGGTAATGCCGTCACCCCGGGTAATATTCATGATGATATTTTGGATCAACTTGGAACCAATCAGAAATATCAACCCGGTAGGACCGGAGACCCGGATTCCGGAGGTCAGATAGTTGATGATGGTAAAACCTTTAATCTCGACATTATTCGCCATGATGTTAAAGGCGATCTCAAGCAGGCTGTTGCCGTCGAGGATTACCTGTTCGCCATCGGCAATGATCCGGATCCCGGTTTTGGCTTCAGGTATTGCAACCGCTTCCGAATATACGCCATTCCCAACCAGAATGGTATCTCCCGGGGCGACTGAACTCACCGCCTCATTGATGGTGGGGAAGTTGCCCGGGATACAAAAAACCGCCATCGGGATTCCTCCTTTCACCAAATTATAATCCGCCGGCGGTTTTATTGTTCATGGTACAGGGAAAAAGTGAGAAAAGTTGCTTGCCAAAATCATGCAAAGGTATCAACAGTATATTTCTCCCAGATTGAATCGCCCGTCGTAGCCGGGACGAAAAATATAATCAATCCCATGGGTTTAGTAAACATCCCAGTGCTTTTTGCATATTTTAGTAGGGGTCAATCTTTGAAACCTTCATCCTTCCGGCTATATGAAGATACTGGCTCGGGAAATCCATAAGGCCATGAAAGAAGGTGATAAAACCATGACCCGGGTGCACTGGGTAAACCCAAATTAATCGAAAGATTTAGCTTTCAAACAGGCAGATTGTCCGGGAATAATTAAATTAATGGAGGTAGACTTGGAATGAAATTAATCATCGTCGCCGGACCGCCTTCGGCAGGTAAGACCGCCCTCATCAAACAGGTGGTCCGCAAACTCATCAATGAAATGCGAATTGCTTTTCTAAAGATCGATGTAGTGAAGGCTTTTGAAGATCAGGAATTACATGAAGAATTTCACATCCAAACCAAAAAGATCTACTCCGGGGATCTCTGTCCCGACCACGCAGGAGTTATGGTATTGGGGGATGCAATTCAATGGGCCAAGGACAATGATACCGATCTTTTCATTGTTGAAAGCGCAGGTCTCTGTCTGCGGTGTTCTCCATATCTTAACCAAGGGCTGGGGATTATCGTGTTAAGTTCCATCTCGGGGATACACGCTCCGGAAAAGATGGGTTCCATGGTTAGCTTGGCTGATATCGCGGTCGTCACCAAAATTGACCTGGTAAGTCAGGCAGAACGTGAAGTCATGATTCAAAAGGTCAAAGAGGTCCATCCCAATATCATTCTTTTAGAGACCAATGCCTTGCAGGGTACTTCTATGCAGCGCTTGTATGATTTGATTCGGGATTCCGAAGAGATCGACCCTGATAATTTAATTCTAAAAGGCAATCCGCCTTTGGGAACTTGTACCATTTGTGTCGGCAAAAAGGATATTGGTTGGAAACATCATTTTGGGGTGGTCAAAAAGCTTGACGGAGAGATCGCTGACTATCTATATCGAGGTGAATGAGTATGAATATCGCGGAATCATGGCTCCCTCCCGGGAAGGACTGCGGTTTATGCGGGAATGGCAGCTGCCGGGAGTTTTTGCATTCAGTTCAGAATCAGGAGAAGTATTACACCGAGTGTCCTTTTTATCAAAAGGAAACGGATGACAAGACTCACGGCCAGGCCGGCGAGCAGATGAGACAAGCGAAATACACCGGCAAGGATATACTTGGCCATGCATATGATTTTATTCTTAGCGCTTTACCGGGGGAAATCTCACCACGGAAAATTGTGTTGCCCTTTCGTCCGGATTTAGTCGACATCCTTGATATTCATAAAGGCGATTATATCATGGGCCGGCCAATGGGGGCGGGTTGCCCGGTGCCCCATGTGCAATATGTGATTGATGCCGACCGGATCACCGGAGTGCTTACTACCTGGGTTGTTGGTCCCAAAATCTCCCGGGAGCATTCGGTAAAGGATGTGAAGGCTTATCATATGATTGGCTTTGAAGGTTTGGCGGAGGAGATTCGGAATGAGCCAACGGTTGGGTACCGGATGACTTTTTTACCCGGTTGTTGTATGATGAATCTGAATCACACTGCGCTGGTTAATATGGTTTTAGAGACCAGTTACGGGAAGCATATTCACGTAGAGGATATCCGGATTTTGGCCGGAATTGATGAATCAAAAAATAGATAGCGTATCAAACGGGATAAATCAAAAAAGAAGCCTTGTACGGTAAGGCTTCTTTTTTCGAAGAAAAATTGATGATTTTTTAATCTTCTTTCAATGATCGATCTAAACAATCATTTTATCTGGTCCTTTGATCCGATTATCTTTTTATCCAAGCTGATTTTTTGGGTTCCTTGGTCCACCAGGTGATTCAAATTTTCCGCTTCTACTCTCAAGGACTGACTTGAAGCGCTAATCTCCTCTACCAGGGCCGCATTCTCCTGAGTCGCCTGATTCAATTGTTCGATAGCGGTTTGAATCTGTTGCGAGGCTGAGGATTCCTCCTGCATCGCCATTGATACCAGGGATATGACCTCAGAGGTCTTTTTGGTATTCTCGACAATTTGATTGAGAGCCTTGGCCGAATCCTGGGCCAACTGGTTGCCTTTTTGAATATGACCGATAATGCCGGCGATTAAGCGTTCGATCTCCTTAGCGGATTCCGCTGCCCGGACCGCCAAATTGCGTACTTCCGAAGCGACAACCGCAAACCCCCGTCCTTCTTCTCCGGCATGAGCCGCTTCGACCGCCGCATTTAATGCCAATAGATTGGTTTGAAAGGCGATATCGTTCATCACTTTGATGATCTCACTGATCTGAGCGCTGTCACTGGAGATTTCCCGAATTGCCTTAAGGGTTTCGGAGAGGGAATGATTCCCTTCCATGACAGCGGTTAATGTTGCCTGGGATATCCGCCCCGCCTCGGCGGAGTGGATGGCGACTTCCTGGACCGAACTGCTGACTTCCACAATTGTTGCCGCATACTCTTCCAAGGTTGAAGCCTGTTCCTGGGTCCGTTGGGATAGTTCTTGATTACCCATGGCAATCTGAGAGGCCACCCTCGAAACTTGATTGGATGATTGAAGCGCTTGTTGATAAGTCTTCTCTAATTGGTCCAACAGTCCGCGGGTTTGTTCCTCTTTTTCGGCATTGGATTTGACAAGATTATTCCCCCATTTGGTGGCGAAATATGTGATCAGAAAACAACTGTCGATGATCACCAGACACGC
>DASVMB010000106.1:0-8119 GCA_036384575.1 Bacillota bacterium | reverse complement strand
ATTTCCAACGTTGCTGGCGGGTTCAGGATTGCAACTGGGTTAATTGCCCGGCTTACCAGTCACAAGAGGAAAAATGCTGGTTAGTGCCGGATACTCTGTGTCAGGATGGTATCTCCAATGGGTCTGTAACCGATAAACGGCCCATGTGTCATCAGTGTGAAGTATTTAAGATCAATACCAAGTTGGACGTTTAATATCGTACTCGCTTTAATCTGATTTCATAGAACCTTGGTACCTTATCGCCCCGGCCATGATTCAATGAATTATTCTGCAGACAGGAATAACGCCTCCATGATTGGTAGATAATACCCAAAGTGGAGGTGATTTTATGGAACGAATCAAATGCAGCGTGGCAAGTTGTAAGTATAACGAAGGGGCTGATACCTGCCAGGCGGACCAGATCAAGGTACGGGATAATTTTGGGACCACCGATACCATGGAAATTGGTTCACTGGAAGGTGATACAAAAGCCAGGACCTCGATGGAAACTTGCTGTGAAACCTTTGCTCCCAAAAAATCCAACAAATAAACGACGTCATTATTTGGCTTGTGCTTTTCAATCCCAGCATCCCAGCCGTGGATTCGTTATAGCACAAGTTTTTTTATTTTTTTATATGCGATCCGGGAAGGATTTTTAAGCTGAACAGGTAATATATTATGTAAGGTCCATGTAGGCACCTGGTTACATCTGTGATTCCCGGAAAGTGGAAGCGCGCACAAGCATTTGTTGATTTAAAGCGATTCCGCCATGGGCGGAGGGTCCGGGAGAATGTTAAACTAGGAGGGATGCTTGATGTTGGTGACAGTCACCGGGAAAAATGTAGCAGTTACCGAGGCATTACGGGAATACGCCGAAAAAAAAGTGACCAAAATCGGAAAGTTCTTTGAAAAAAGCCCGCTTGAAGCCAAAGTGACCCTAAGTACCGAGCGGGGAAAACACGTCGTTGATATTACTGTCCAGGTAAACGGCATCTTACTGCGGGGCGAAGAAAAGACTACGGATATGTACATTTCCATCGACGGGGCGATTGAAAAGATCGAGCGTCAAGTGGAAAAGTTTAAAACGAAGATTAACCGTAAATTTCATGAAGAAAATTATGTCACTTTAAGTTCATCGTCTCCCGCGGAGGAGACCCCTCAACCGGTGATCAAGCGGACCAAACGGTTTGCGATTAAACCGATGACCGCTGAAGAGGCAGTCATGCAGATGGACTTGCTCGGTCATGATTTTTTTGTTTTTTCCAACAGTGAAACCGAGGAAGTCAATGTGGTTTATCGACGTAAAGACGGCAATTACGGCCTAATCGAACCGGAGTTTTAGCACTGAGTTACTTTCATTGAATATGGTATTCACGATAAAAGAAGCGGCGATTGCCGCTTCTTTCACTTAGGTATATTTTTTCTTTAGTTCCATGATTTCCGCAGTGATTCGGGTATTAATCCGATCATAGAGCTCCTTGCGATCAAGTTCGGGTTGATCCTGAAAGGTGATGGGGGTGCCGATAATCACTTTCAGTTGTTTAAATCCTCTAAAGATCCTGTCCGAGTTGAGTACGGCCACTGGGACGACGGCAGCGCCGGTATTTAAAGCCAGCATCGCCAGACCGGATTGCAGCTTGAGCATTTGGCCGGTATGTTCCAGGTTTCGTTTTCCCTCGGGGAAAATCCCGATTGCCTTTCCTTGCTTCAATACATTCAGCCAAAAATTGATTGTAGAACGTTGGCTATGACCCCGCTCCACCGGAGTAGCTCCCCAGCCGCGCATCAGTAGACCAACGAGCGGGATTTTGAAGAGGCTCTTCTTTGCCAGAAAGACCAGTTGCCGGGGAGCGGCGGAGCCAACGACGAGCGGATCCCAATTACTGACGTGGTTGGCGGCCAAAATTACCGGACCGGTCATAGGAACATGTTCCGCGCCTATAACCTTCATGCGGTGAAATACCTTAAACAGAATGAAAAAGAAATTCTTGAAGATTTGGTAAAGCACGTTGAGTCTCCTTTTTGTGGTTATTCATGATCGATGGGCGGAGTTCTTCAGATTTGGAGCGTATGTACTTCGCAAGTATTATTATTATTATTATTTTCAGATGTAGATAGAGTGCTTTTTAAATGGTTTTTTCCTCCTTGTTTGGCTTGATGTAGTAAAATTTCAACAAGGGAAACCAGGTTTTGAACATTGTCGGCATCTGCCGGAAAGGTGGCCACCCCGATACAGACCGAAGTATTCACGGTTTGGCCGTCAATGATTAAGGGAGATAAAGCAACTTGATGCTGAATCCGGGTACCCAGTTGAATCGCCTCGGTCAGACTGGTTTGAGGCAGGATAATCATGAACATATCCCGGTCATAACGGGCGATCATATCGGAGCTGCGGATAGTGTTTTTAAGGATTCCGGCCAACTCTTTAATGTGTCGAAATCCTTGAGCATTGCCGTAACAATCATTAATCTGTTTTAATGAATCCGAATCTACAATCATCAAACTGCAAGACTGCCGGTAACGGGTGGCTACCGCCAAGGTATGTTCAAGTTCCCGATAGAAAAAGCGAATATTGCCCAAACCAGTCAAATAGTCGTTAAGACTGAGACTGGCAGTCATTTTATACCGACGGGCATTGATTACTGCAATTGCGGCCTGCTCGCCCAAGGTTTGCAGAATCAAGCGATCGTTCTTGGAGAAAGTACCGTCTGCGGTATCACTGAGAAGGAAAACGAGCCCCATTGAATCGTCCTTGGAATGAATCGGTGCAGCGACTGCGTAATGATAATGCTCCAGATCCATTGGTCCGGTATCATTCGATGCTTGATCAAAGCAAATCCTCTTTTCAAGGAGAGCTTTTCCTAGAAAACCTACCCCGGAAGTGAGCTCTCGCTCTAAAAAAGAAGAAGATAGGCCATTAATGGCTTTAATCCGATAGATTCCATCATTATCCTGTAGGATAATCCCTCCAACCTTCGTGCGAGTCAATTGGTTGGCTTTTCGAATAATCAAGGGGAGTAATTTATCAAGTTCGAGTTCTCCCGCGATCTCCTTTGTGATTCTTGATAAACCCTCTAAGTGGTGCAATCTTTTTTTGGATTCGCTCTTTTCACGTTCCGCTGTGCGAAGATCACGTTCAATCTGCAAGCTTCCGAAAACCATCAGTAATGTCGTTAAGCCCAGATTGACGATGAAAAACCATTGATTGGCCGATGACGGGATGCCGCCCTGAAAACCCAGGGTAAATCCCAGACATGAGATAACGGCCAACGCTGCGCTGGAAAGGAACTGCCCGTAGAAAGCGGCGTTAATGATGATACCGACTAAATAGACAGTAGCTATAGCGAATAGGTTACCGGGCAAGTAGTAAATCCCTAGTGAGACTAAAAGAATATCGGCGAGTGAAAGAATTTGGTTAACCCGAAAAACATTGATAAAATAGGGTCCGCACCATGCGATAAGAATGTAGCCGAGAAGGATCAGCATCGCTTGGAAAGGCACATAAGCACCATCGCGCTGCGGTTGTCCCCAATAAAAAAGCATCAAATAGTTGACGGAGATCATCATGATGCGATAACCTAAAACCAGCTTTTCAAATCGGGGATTTCGGCCCGGTTTTGGGCGGCAACCGCTCGTAAAGGATGACGAATGAGAGAACGCCACCCCGCAACACAACCTTTCTAACTTTGTTATTCTCCCTCCGGTGGCCAATAGTATTATTCCCCTGTTAATGAAATGGTTCACGAAAATATCGTCAATTCCCAATGGACGTATGACCAACCAGAGTTAACCGATTTTAATCATTCTGCATTTGCTAGTAATTCCCTTTTAATTTGTAAAATTTCTTGGCTTTAATCGGTAACATCTCCTTCAATTACCCATTGCAGAAACGGTTTTGTAACATTAGTATTATTCTTTGGGATAGACCCATCGAAAGTTCTGCAAGGGGTGATATAATGAACCAATCAAGCCTGACAGAATCGACTGATTTTGAATTGTTGGATAATCCCAAACAACTTCAGGTTTCTACGTTACCGCCTGTTTGGGCAGCAAAAGCGATTTTCTATCAAATATTTCCCGAACGTTTCTATAACGGTGATCCCGGGAATGACCCGCCGGGTAAGGTTCCATGGAACTCACAGCCATCATGCGACAATTTTTTCGGCGGCGATCTGAAGGGAATTATTGCCAAGATTCCGTATTTAAAACAGTTGGGTGTAACAGCCCTTTACGTTAATCCAATCTTTGACTCACCTTCCAATCACAAATACAATACACGTGATTATTTGCGAATCGCTCCCGAGTTCGGGGATGCAGCCACATTCCGAAGTCTTATCGATCAGTTACATCAAGCCGGAATCCGGATTATCATCGATGGTGTATTCAATCACACCGGAGACACATTCTGGGCCTTCCAGGACATCCTCAAGCATGGGGAGAAATCCCATTTCAAGGAGTGGTATCACTGCCGTGAGTTTCCAATTCGGCAATCTCCGCCCAACTACGAATGCTGGTGGAATTTTGGGACTCTGCCCAAATTGAATCACCAAAATCCGGAGGTTGTCCGCTACCTCCTGAGGGCGGTAGCTTTCTGGACCAGTATCGGTATCGACGGATGGCGGCTGGATGTACCCAATGAGGTCACCATGGATTTCTGGCGGGTTTTCCGGCGGTTGGTGAAATCGATCAACCCTGAGGCCTTTATTGTGGGGGAGATTTGGGATGAACCATTCTCCTGGTTAAGCGGGGATACTTGCGATGCAGTAATGAACTATCGTTGGCGCGATGCGGTAATTCGTTATTTCGCACAAGGTACGATCTCAGCGGAACAATTTAAGATGGAATTGCTGAATAATCGGTCCAATTTACCATGGGAATATATTGTCAGCGCTTACAATCTGTTAGGAAGTCATGATACTCCACGCTTTCTCACCGTATGCGGGGAGGATCGAAGAAAGTTCTTGTCGGCTTTGGCTTTTCAATTTACGTACCCCGGAATTCCGGCATTGTATTACGGAGATGAGATCGGCCTGACCGGTGGGAAAGATCCGGAGTGCCGGAAACCGATGTGTTGGGATGAGACGGGTCAAGACCAGATGATTTTGAGGGAGACACGCCAACTGACGAAACTCCGTATGCAGTACACTTCATTGCAGACCGGATCGTATCACGATTTGCATCTGGGAGACGGGATCTTCGGGTTTGTAAGGAATGGAAAAAGCGAACAGATTCTTGCTTGTTTCAATATGAATCGTGATTGCCGCAGTATTCAGTTGCCTCCGGAATGGAGCAACGGCTGGGAGCCGATCTACGCCGTGGGTTGCGGGCTTTCGGGACTCAGCTATCCGGAACTGCCACCTTGTGGTGTTCGAATCTTCAAGCGAAGTCGAACCTTGTCCCGTTAGGGTTTGAGGAAATATTCGGGATGCCGCAGGTCTGCGGATTCATTTTGATTTCTCTCGATAGAGGGCCGTTTGGTTCAAACCAGGCGGCCTCTATGATTTATTCCATGTTCTAGGGAGTATTTCTTGACATATACTCTTTGGTGGAGGACTTTTCTGAATTGAGTCGCGTGTCTGTCCCTTCAAATGAATAGGCTGGTATTGTTTCCTGATATGCTCATCAAATAAATCATTGACAGTCCTTTCATTCTATGATAATATATCTGTTGCACACATGGTGGGCGTAGCTCAGCTGGTTAGAGCGCCAGGTTGTGGCCCTGGAGGTCATGGGTTCGAATCCCATCGTTCACCCCAAGATTTGAAGATTAGGGACAGTAGTCCCTTTTTTTTTACTCATTTATTCGCATGGTAAAAATAAAGCAGGGATTATGAATAAAAAAGATAGGACCACCGTCATATTAATCCAATGAATCACCAATCCGGATGAGTTTCTTCTATTAAGATAAGTCACATGAAAGATGGCGTATCGGTTAAACGGATGAATGCATATCAACGTTCCAATGTGCGGCAAGTATTTTGAGCTCAGCCTCGTTAAGGAAATTGGGAGGGGTAACTTTGAAACAGTTAATTAACTGGCAAGTTTTCCTACTGGCTTTCTCCACCTTGTTCATTGCGGAAATGGGTGATAAAACCCAGCTGGCGGTGTTTACTCTGGTAACGGAGTCCAAGGCGCCGTTGACGGTTTTTTTAGGTGCGAGTCTGGCGTTGATGGTGGTCACGTTGATTGGAGCGCTCTTGGGTGGAGTCGTTACCCGGTTTATCCCCACCTTTTACTTAAAAATCGGAGCCAGTCTTCTTTTCATCGGAATCGGTGTTTATACCCTCTGGGAAACCTTGTTATCAAGGTAGCCATGCTATCGCGATAATCAAGTCATTTTCGTAATCAGATTCCTAACCACAGGGGACCGGTACGATTTCTTCCCGAACCTCTACCATATGTTCCAAAAGCCCCCTGCGCCGAATATGATCTCTGATGAACCCTATAGAAGAGATGGGTTGGCTTTCATCACCACCATCCGCGTTTCATGCCCGCGCGCATGCCCGGAATATTGAAAACTGACGGCCTGGAAAGGGATCCAAGCCTTGAATTGCCGGAGTTAGGGTTAAGGGGGCGAGTTTGTTTGTTGACGAAGACCTCGGAATTACGGGAACGTGAGGTCGTCAACCTGCTAGACGGCAGGCGACTGGGTTTGGCAAGTGATTTGGAGATTGACGCCGAAAGTGGAAAAATCCGGGCGATCGTGGTGCCGGGTCCCGGTAAATTTCTCTGGCTGTTTGGAAAGAGTGAAGATTTCGTCATCCCCTGGGAATCAATCCGGAAGATTGGTGTGGATGTGATTCTGGTGGAGACTCCCAACTATGTAAACGGGTGAGTTTGAGCATTATTACGCCATTCGGAGCGGAACTATCCTTAAAACAACTTCAAACCTCGCTGCAATACGAGATCAGTCCCCGTCCCAGTCTGGTACTATGGCCTCCAGATCCGGGAGGAACCGAATGGCTGCTTGAAGTCTTTGATCCATTGGCCTCCAAGGGACAAGCCTTAAAATGGTAGATTCTTAAGTAAGGAGGATGAAGTGATGACGGCGGTATATGACTTTCACACCCATTCGTTCTTGAGCGACGGAGAGTTGGGGCCGACAGAGTTGATCCGGAGGGCTGTTGTCAACGGTTATCAGGCAATAGCCGTGACCGATCATGTCAGTCCAGGGAATCTGCGTAGAGTCTTGGCTGAAATCCGCCGCGACTGCCGAATGGCCGAAACGTATTGGCCGATCACCGCGATTCCCGGGGTGGAACTGACCCATGTGCCGGCGGGCACTATTGCTGAACTAGCCAAGGAAGCCAAGGAATCCGGGGCCGAATTGGTAGTGGTCCACGGTGAGACCTTGGTGGAACCGGTAGAATCCGGAACCAATTTGGCGGCTGTTTCCTGCCGCGAAGTCGATATTTTGGCTCATCCCGGGTTAATCAGCCGTGAAGCGGCAGAATTGGCTGTTAAAAACGGCATATTTATCGAGATCTCCGCCCGGAACGGTCATAATGTCGGCAATGGCCATGTGGTCGGCATTGGAAGACAAGTTGGAGTGCGATTTTTAGTCAACTCCGACACACACGCCCCCGAAAATCTATTGACTTCCGTTTGGGCTGAAACGGTTGCCAGGGGGGCCGGTTTATCGGATGTCGAGGCGGGTGTGACGCTAACCGAAAATCCATTCCGTTTGTTGGAACGGGTGAAGGCTCGTCATGAGGCAATAAAAAAAACAACCGGGGAATGAAAGATTTAGGCGATGGACTTCGTTTTACTAAATGAACTTCAAAACTAAACAAGCTGGTGTTAACATGAGTCCTATCTTTCATTCCGATCGGGTCGCCTTTGAAAATTCAGCCCCGGAAAATGATTGCCGTATTTTATTATACGGTGATTCGATCTCCAAGGGTGTGGTCTATGATGAACAAAAGCAGAAATATGTGGTTATTGCCGAGAATTATGCCGCTCTAGTTCAAAACCGGCTTAAAGGGATCATTCATAATGCGGCCCGTTTTGGAAATACCATCATCAAGGCGGTCCAGCGTTTCCCCGCCGAACTCCAAGAAACCAAACCGGATGTCGTCGTCATCGAATTCGGCGGTAACGATTGCGACTACAATTGGGAAGAGATTGCCGCAAATCCGGG
>DASVMB010000105.1:0-5664 GCA_036384575.1 Bacillota bacterium | reverse complement strand
AATGCATCCGGATTGATTTCCAGAATCGCATTGAGTTTCGGACCGTCCTTGTCGTACTTGGCGATACGTTCCATATACATCAGAATCAACTCTCGGGAAGTAACCTGACCCGCGCCCATGGCGGCCTGTAAATCTGCGATGCTTGCTTCAACTACGTTGAACAAACGAACACTTCCTTTCACGAGAGTCTCGGTATCAGGATGCCCTTCATATACTCTGATTCATTATGAAAACGGTAAATCAATTCCTGTTCGGCGGCGGTACAACCGAAAAGCAATTTGATCTCCGAATCCTTTTTGTTTAAATCCACGGTGCAAATGATCGCCGCGACCCTCCGGTCCTTCCCTGTTCCGCTCCAAAGATCAATTCCCCCGCCGTCCATCGCCGTGGTCCCTTTCAAATAACCGTAGTCCACCGGATATATCACCTCCGGAAATCTCGGGTGACAACTGCCCTTCGGACGATCAATCACAAGTTCCGCTCCGGCCACAAGAACATCGACAGCCCCCCAAAACTTATCATCAAACCCGGTAAGTGCTTGCGATTTCGGTGATGCCAAAGTCCGACGGTTTCGTTCAAAACAATAGATTAACTCAGGATCTCCTTCATCCAATCGTTCTACGAGACCGCATCGCTCAAAGCCACAACCCGCCAGAAGCATCTGCATGGGCCGGTTGGAACGATTGGTCGAAGTAAAGAGTTTTTCGGTCCGGCATTGTTCCTTAAAGGTCTCCACCAGCAGCCGTCCAAAGCCTCTCCGCCGCCATCCGCTCCCAACGATCAATAACTTGATGAAACCATTCTCAAAGAAACTGTAATCCAAAATGCCAAATCCCATAATCGTCATCTCTTTTAGAACCACATTACATTCTCCATTACCAACTGCTTGACGGATCAGCGATTCCCGACAACGGGAACCGATAACGGTTTCATCCAAATCCACAATGAATTCAATCTGAGAAGATACAGCCTGTTTTACCATTGCCTCCACAAGCGTTGCTCACCTCGTTGCAACGGTTATTTTCTTTCAAGATGAAATCCCCTAATTGTTCAAGCATTTGTAGTATCAGCACCGGCCTCAAGCAACAGTTTAATCATTTCACTGTCTTCTTGTCCATTGGCTATCGATAAGGCGGTGCGGTCAAACCGATCTTTAGCGTTAACGTCAACCTTGGCCTTGATTAAAATCTTCACCACTTCAATATATCTCTTCTGTACCGCCTTTATCAATACATTCTCACCTTCGCCATCATATACACTGATTTCGGCTCCCGCATTAATCAGCAACTCCAATATGGCGGGATAGTTATTATTCGCAGCTAGAAATAAAGCTGATTCTCCATCTTTATTTTTCGCATTTATGTCCAGGCCGGCTTCAATCAGGTGTTTTACGGCTTCGATATTGCCACGATCCGTTGCTTGTATCAATGCCGTCTCACCACGGCTATTTTTTAGGTGGATATCAGCACCGGCTGTAGACAAAAACTTAAGTATTTCAACATTTCCCTTAAATGCGGCGATTAGGAAGGTCGACTCACCATATTTATCTGTTGCATCGACATCGGCATGGCCTGCAATCAATAACTTGATCACTTCAAGATTGTTTTTTATGACCGCCCATATTAAAGCAGTCTTTCCTTTGTCATCTTTCAGATGGACATCGGCTCCTGAATCAAGCAGGACTTTTGTTATCTCGGCATCATCACCCGCGGCCATTAATGCAGTCATTCTGTCGCCATATATCGATTTATAAAATGTTGCATTAACCTCGGCCTTTGCCTCAATTAGCAGTTTAACCACGGCTGCCTGCCCATTTTGCGCCGCCCAGACCAATGCCGGACATCCCTCTTGATTTTTCCGGTTCACATCATAGCCGCTATGGAGATACGAGGTTATCAACTCCAAATCGTTTTCCTTAATTGCATCAAAAAATCTGTCAACTGCTTGGCCCACTGCTGCTTCTCTTTTTAATAGTTCGGCAACATCATGATGGTCGTTGTTTTCTGCCAGCATCAAAGCAGTTTCACCCTTTTTATTGGTCAGGTCCATTTTTGCTCTTGCAACGATTAAAGTTTTAACCGCCTCCATCTGTCCCAGTTGGGCCCCAAGCATTAACGCGGTCAGACCTTGATCATCGGTAATATCAAGCTTACCGATATTCTTAATATAAGATTTTATCGATTCCGGACTGTTTTTAGTAACCGCATCGAATAATATTAAAATCAAAAGATCATCATTATACGCGGTCTTACCCTCGTTATTCTTTTCATAGGGGTTTGATCCGCCATGGATCAAAAGTTTTTCAATTTCAAGGTATTTATAGCCGGCAGCTAGGATTAAGGCAGTATTACCGTCATTATTCTTAGCGTCCAAGTCCGCTTTGGCTTCAATCAAAAGTTTGACGGCTTTGGTGCAACCTTGCTTGGCTGCCAGGATTAAGGCTGTGTCGCCATTATAATTTCTGGCGTCGATCTCCACCTGTTTCTCAAGCAAGAATTTTACAATTTCAGTACAACCTTTAGCGGCAGCTACAATTAATGGCGTATACCCCTGATCATCCTTTGCTTGAAAGTCCGCTTTGGCATCGATCAATAGCTTTATTATCTCAGGTTTGTCCGGATCGACCGCCCACCCTAAAGCCGTTTCTTCATATTCATTTTTATGATGAACATTAGCCCCGGCTTCAATCAACAGCCGTACAGCTTCTGTATGGCCACAGTTACATGCCAACATTAAAGCAGTTGTACCGGACTTCGTCTTGGCATTAACATCTGCCTTGGTCTCAATTAATTGTTTCATCAGATCAATATCACCGATTTTAGCCGCCACCATTAAAGCCGTATAACCAGTATCATCTATTGCGGCATCAATTTCACCACCATTGCTGATGTCTTCCATTTTTTGCCGCAACAGTTCCCGCTCTTCGGCATACTCATCCTTTTTAACTTTTTTCGAACCAACTTCGATATGTTGGGTCCCATTTGCCCAATGCCAGGGCCAGGACCACCTTTTTTCTATAACAAAGCTTAAATAAGGATTCAATAAAGATAGATCTTTTTTTAATTTCTTTGAAGGCAATACAAAGCGGTCTGCTTTAACTACAGCTCCCCAATAACCCCGCTTATCCCTTTTGATCATGACTGCGCCGATTTCTTGATCTCCATTGTCCAACTCTTCCATGAGGTCCTCCAGCTCATCCTCTGATTCATAAAGACCCCGGATAAGGTGTTCGGCGATTTTTTCATCGGCGTTCAGGTCCCAAAATTCTAAAACATTAGCTTCATCTTCATTAAGGTCGTCCAATCGGTCGTTGCAAAAAACAACCAGCATGTTATCGGCCCCAAGCCGGATATCTTTCATTACATGGTCGGATTGAATGATCTGTCGACAAACCGGAGTATGGGCCAGCGACCAAACTTCAATACAGGTGTCGCATAACAATACGGCGTTCTGTCCGTCTTTTGCAACTTCAATGGCCTGGATATTTGATTTGGTATCAAATCTTTGCATTTCTACCGAATTATGATACAACACCACATGATTGGCATCCGCCAAAACAAACCGGGGCTCTTGGACGGACGGCAGCCAATAACTGAACTTCGGCTCAAAATCTAATGTGATTTCGGATATCATTTCGGCTAAAGAATGAAGTTGAACCCGATTGCCTTGTTTGGTGATAAAATAACAGCCTTCCGGACTAAATGGCTGATTAAGATCATCAGCCTGATGATCCCAATACCGGAAAGAACGGTTGACGGCATCCAGGACCATCACTTTACCATCCGCAAGTCCGTAAATAAACTTGCCGTCCTTGCTCCAATAAAAATGGCGATCATCAAAACGGGGAATATCTTCAAGGCCATCACCGGTGAAGACTTCATTCATTTTTGAAATATCAATCTGCCCGCCATTCAAAGGCACGATGCAGCAGTTTATACCTCCGCCGGCGGTCCGCACATCGACTGCCAGACTTTGGCCGGCTGGTTCCCAACAAAAATTAGCCGGCCGGTCCATCCCGTATCCATCGATAATACAAGTCCCCGGCTCGACGGTATTACCTTTTTTATTATTTTCAAATGCTTTAAAATCCCCAATGTTTGTGCCGTAATAACTGGCTGCCAGTTTCATCCCGTCCGGACTCCACTTGAGACAATTCTCCTTTTCACCGGGCCATCCAAAACCGTATTCCACCGTGCCGAATGCATTGACACAACGACCCGAAGCCAGCTCCCAAACCTGGATTGCCCCTTGATCATTGTCATCATTGCTGCTGGCTACAGCCAACCATCTGCCGCAGGGGCTTAGGTCGTAGTAATCAATTTTTTTGCTCTGATGGGCATAAGCCAAGACAAGTCTTTTCTCTGCAGCCCCGTCTAAAAGTTTTTCACTAAACCTCTGATGAAGTTCGCCGATGCCTTGACCCGATTCAAGTTGTTGCAATAACCGACGATACCTTGGCAAGTCTTTTTCAAGCTCAAAGCCGGACCAGTTCTCAAGCATCTGTGTAACTTTTGCGCTTATTGTTTCAATATCCGGAAGTGCCCGAGCAGATGTCTCCGCTTGAGAATTTTTCATTGCTTGAGAAGTAACCTCTTGACCGTCCGGTTGTCTATAACCCTTCTTCACCTTATCCGCGATCAGCTTGTCCGCTTCCTGTTTGGCCTCTTCTTCCGACCCGAATGTCTTGGTCAGTGTCTGTCCGTCGGCCCCGATCTTACCGTAGCGTACTGTAAAGTTAGTTCCGTTTATTTCAATCTCCCAGAACTTATTAGACTTTTCATCCTGATATTCGAGATAGGTTTTCATTGAAGGTTCCTCCTTGCCCACGGTTCGTTTTCATCTTTATTCAGCAGGCCGCAGCCAACTTTATGCTCTTCCTATTCACGGCTAATAAGGTTTTGAAACCCGCCAATAACCCCCCCCAAAAAACATAACACAATTAAAATAAATTAAAAATTCAATAAAATAACAAAAAATCCTCCAAAATAAGAGGCTTTTTTGTAATAGTAGACGATATTCCTCGTTTTGCTGAGCAAGTTCACGATCCTGTCGACCGGTAATGTCTCACCCCGTATCGCCACACCCACAGGCACGGCACGACAAACAGTATCCCATACAACGGCGTCAGCATATACAGGACCCCGTTTCCTTTGACCCTATCCAGAATGTACAATAACGGCAAGTAGTTCATACATCCGAAAGGAATCACGAAGGTGAAAAAACGCGTCACCCACTTTTGATAGATATTCAACGGATACTGGGATATCTCCCGGCCGCCGTCGGTAAAAATATTGGCCACTTCGATACTTTGAACCGTCCAGAAACACATGGTGGCCGCCAAAATGAAAATGCCCGTAAATATTGAGACACCGCTGGCGATCATCAAGATCAAGGTAATGGCCTTGAGGAGATTCCAATGAACCGGAAGATTAGTTATGGCCCAGATTAAAACGATCATGCTCTGCAAAAGCCTGCCAACCCTGGTGAATTCAAATTTTGATCCCATAACTTGCACTACTGTATTCCTGGGTCGCAACAGCAACCTATCGAAATCTCCGCTGGAAACCAAGGCCGAAAAAGCGTCAAAACCTCTGGCCAAACATTCCGCAATTGCAAAAGCCATGTTAATCACGGAGAAGCACAAGGCCACCTCAAAGAACTGCC
>DASVMB010000104.1:0-8611 GCA_036384575.1 Bacillota bacterium | reverse complement strand
ATATGGCTTTGCAATTTACTCTTGCGTCCAATGTGGGTTTGCTGGTGGCGACTGCGCCTCTTTTGACCGCGGTTATCGCTCATTATTTTGTCCGGGGAGAGCGATTGAAACGGGGTGTGGTTTTCGGATTTCTCCTCGCCGTGCTGGGAGTATTTCTGGTCATGGGCAACGGCCGGTTTGTCGTAAAGGTAAATCCCAAAGGCGATTTTCTGGCGTTGGGAGCGGCGCTTCTCTGGGCTGTTTACACCATACTCCTCAAAAGAGTCGATTCCGGGTATCATCCTATCTTTGTGGTACGCAAGACCTTTTTCTACGGGCTCATAACCATGCTGCCACTCGTCATGATACTCCCGGGAAGCGTTAAAACCGTTCATTCCTTTGGCGGGCCGATGATTGGAAATATATTGTTTCTGGGGCTGGCCGCTTCCGCGCTATGCTTCGTCCTGTGGAACCGGGCGATTCGGACTTTGGGGGCGGTGCGGGTCACCAATTACATTTATCTGGTGCCTTTGATTACCATGGTAACCTCGGTCATCGTCCTCCATGAACCGGTGACCGGTTTTATGGTGGCGGGCGCTTGCCTAATCTGTGGTGGAGTTTACCTCTCCGAACACGAACTATCATCGAAGTCCGGGCAGGAAATAAAAGCGGTCTAAAAAACAGCGAGAGTCTCCATTCCCATCCTGAGCGCAAATGGTGAATATATCCGCAATCTGCGCAATCAACTTTACCGGGCGGAGTATGCCGAAGTACAGACGATTGACTTTAGCACCGCAGCCCAGCAGTGCAAATGCCATTCTGACTATGCCCATGCTCTATTACAATTGAACGGGGAGGAGTTGGACTATTTGAGCATCGGCTTATATGGGCCGGAGAAGACGATCAATCAATTAACCGGGAGTTTGAAACTCCTGAGATAACCGCTTTTGCCGCATACCGGCCTTCACTGATGATTTAGTCTGTAAAAAAGTCCCTGGTCGGGACTTTTTTTATTGAGCTGAAACGGCCGGAAAGCTGTGGAAACAACTTGTTTATCCATGAAAAGCAGGAGCAGGACTTTATAGTTCCTGGTATAATTGTGATATCGAATCAAAGCCGTTTTGAACCGCCTTTCTTTGATGCCGGACACGGCAATTTCCTTGAGCACGGATGTTAGAAGGGATAGATAGGATGAAGCGAACCAGCATCCGCTTTCGTTTGATGGTGCTGATGATCTGTCTGACAACACTGCCGGTCATAACGGTGACGTGGATCGCCACCAATGATACCCGGCGTTCGGTGGAGAAGGAGATCATCAATGCCAACGATTCCCGTATGATCTGGGCCGATCAGTATCTGAACGATCTGATTCAACGGATTGACAGCTTGTTTTATTCATTGCAGATCAATCAATCGCTGATGGCGGCCTTGGATGAAATGGACAGGCAGGACCGGGGCGCCCAATTCAGGACCCAGATTTATATCCGTGATACACTCACCGCGGCATTCCTGGCCAATTCCCAAAAAGTGGACGAGTTGACGCTCTACTTTCATTCGATTCAGAAGACATTTTCAGTCAATTTTGCGACCAGCGGCAAGATATCCGTCATCGATATCCGTAACGGGCCTTGGAACCGGATGCAACACAGCCCGGCCTATATGTACTTCAAACAATCCGGGGATGACATCTACGCATTCCACAGTATCAACCGTTTTGAGGATCGAAAGTTACTCGGGGGTTTATCGGTCCGAATCAACCGGAAGGTCTGGGATGAAGTGAGCGCCATTTTGAGATCGGAGCCGGAAAGTTCCGTCTTTCTGATGAACGATGAAGGGGAGATGTTATCCGGTTCTACCGTACTGAAGAGTTTTAACGCTATCCGGGCGCAGATTCACAAACTTGATTCAGAAAACCCCGGAGTGATATTTAACCGCACCAAGGATTACCTTTATTTCATGAAACGGATCGGCGACGGCCAACTGACGATTGTTAAGGCTATCCCGGTCAAGACCATCACCCGTAGCGCCCGTTCGACGATCCAGGCCGGTATCTTGACCGGAACCTTGTTTGCGGTGATTTCAATTCTGCTCTCCATTCTGGTTTCACTCCGGATCAGCGGACCGATTGTGAGCCTGGCGCGGACAATGAAAGTGGTAAAGATCAATGACTTTGAGATGAAATCGGTGCAAAACCGCGACGAGATCGGGCAATTGGAGACGGCATACAACTCCATGATGCAACGGATTAAAGAGTTGATCGAGGAGGAGTATCAAAAGAATATCGAATTAAAAAATGCTCAGCTAATGGCCATGCAAGCCCAGATTAATCCCCATTTTCTCAATAATACTCTGAACCTCATCGGGGGGATGGCGCTTTCAAAAAAGGTACCGGAAATATACAGGATTACCCGGGTCATTGGGAATCTATTACGATATTCCATCAGTACCACGGATGATATCGTGACCCTGGAAGAAGAGTTGAAACATATGCGTAACTATCTTTTCATCCAGGAGCAGCGATTTGCCGGACGCTGCACGGTTGCGGTTACGGTCGATGAAACAGTGCTTGACTCCAGGCTACCGAAGTTTACACTCCAACCCGTGGTTGAAAATGCTTTTGAGCACGGACTCCATGGCAAAGAGGGGGCTTGGAAGGTGGAGATTCGGGTGCGGCGAATCAGAAGCCGGATCTGTTTGATGGTCAAGGATCAAGGGGTCGGAATCCCTACGGAACAGTTGCGGCGGCTCCGGGCAGAATTGCAGGGCGGTCCGGCGCAAAAGGAGTCCCGGAAACCGGAGGATGGACCGAAAAAACGGAAGGGCATCGGTTTGAGAAATGTTGCGGCCCGGCTAAAGCTGCAGTTTGGAGAAACATACGGGGTCCGGATCTTCAGCCGGCCGGGAGTCGGCACCTTGGTTCTGATGGTGCTGCCTGTATTCCAACAGGAGGGTGGAGCGGATGTGTCACGCGTGCGCGAAGGTATTAATCATTGATGATGAACCCTGGTCCAGGGAAGTGGTCAAGTCGCTCGGAGCATGGCAGAGTCTGCAACTGGAGGTCATCGGCGAGGCGGAGGATGGTACGGAGGGACTCAGGCTTATCGTGGAGTTGAAACCGGATATCGTAGTGACCGATATGCGTATGCCCGGCATTGACGGAGTCGAGCTCCTAAGGGAGATGCACGAGCGTTTTCCGTCGCTAAAGATCATTGTTATGAGCGGCTTTGACGATTTTGTCTATTTGAAACAGGCGATTCGTTCCCGGGTGGTGGAATATCTCATGAAACCCATCGACCCGGAGGAGTTGAACGCTTCCCTGGCGCGGTGCAGTCAGGAACTTATTGAGGACCAGGGATCCGCTAATCCTTTAGACGGTTCGGCGTTGCTTTTTACCGATCCCGCCGTCCTTGATGAATATCTGGCCTTACGACGCAAAGTCTACGGGTACTTATTGGAGTTGAACGGAGCATCCATTCCGGACGCCTTCGCGAAACTGGAGCGTTTTTTACAAAGCGCGCTTCGGGAGGAGCAAGACGGAAACATGCTGAGTCAAATCAGTCACGATTTTCTGCTGATGTTGGAAGAGTTCGCAGCTGAGAACCAGATCAGCCGCGAACTCCTGAAGAACGATCCATTTCACGGAGGAGGTTTCGTACCCGGTACCGATGCCCTTTCGGGAGTGATCGATGAACTTCGCCGGCTTTACCTGGGAGCGGTTGATGCGGTTGCAAAGCTTAGCCGGAGCCGGAATGGCCTTGATCTAGCAGAAGTCCAGGCATATATCGAACAACATTTTCAAGACCAGATCTCACTAGAAACGATTGCGCGGCGCTTCTTCATCAGCAAGGAACACCTGAGCCGGGCGTTTAAAACCTTTAGCGGCGAAAATATCTCGGATTATATCACACGGAAACGGATGGAGAAGGCTAGAGACATGATATTGGGGCAAGGGCTGGAGATTAAACGGGCGGCACAATTGACGGGGTATGAAGATCTGGCTTATTTTTACCGGGTTTTTAAGAAACATTTCGGTCTGACGCCCGGTGAATTGCGGCGCGAGGATTGATATTTAAAGTATCTCAATAAAGTGCAATAGTTGAAGCTAATATCCTGCAATGATTCACGGGACCGTATGGGATATACTTTGATCTAGACAAGCATTACAATAAGTTCATTTTAGGAGGGAAAGAAAAATGAAAAAAGTGGTCTCATTGGTCATGATCCTCGCTTTGATTCTGGCAGTCGGGGCAGGGAGCACCCTGTTCGCCAAGGCCCCGGCCAAGCAGGTGGAATTGAAAGTCTTTATGAGCTTCCCCAGGTTTAAAGAGCAATTCGATAAATACTTCGAGCAGTTCAAGGCGAAGGAGAAAGCGGAAAAGAACGTCGATGTCACGATTAAGCTTGAGATGCCCAGTTCCGATCAGGCCGGTCAGATACTCAAAGCCCGCCTGGCCTCCAATGATGCGCCGGACCTGTTTACCCTGCACGCCATCGCCGATATTCCCACTTTCTACAAGGCCGGTTACCTGACTGACCTCTCCCGCCAGCCGTTTGTCGGAAGTTTATACGGCAATGTCAAGAAAATCGTCACCTATGACCGCAAAGTCGTAGCCCTGCCCCTGGAGAGTCTGGCATGGGGGTATCTGTACAACAAGGATATTTTCAATAAATATGGTCTCACCCCGCCGCAAACATTGGATGAAATGAAGAAGGTGGTCGGGAAGCTGAAGGCCAATAACGTCACGCCGTTTCTTCTTTCCTTCCAGGAGTCCTGGATCCCGCAGCTGATGATGGCGTTATCCCTCGGCGGCGTGGTTACCTCGGAACGCCCGGATTTCGTAACCAAAATGAACCAAGGCAAGGCTTCGTATAAAGATGTGCAGAATGTCTTCAATATCATCGACCTGATCATGCAAAACGGCACCGATAAACCGTTCGAGGTTGGGAGCGCGGCGGGTTCGGCCGATTTCGCCAACGGCAAGGCTGCCATGTGGGTACAGGGTCCGTGGCAGGCGGAAGCGATCTTCTCGGTCAACCCGAATATGAAATTCGGTGTGGCGCCGTTGCCGGTGAGCAATAACCCCAAGGGAACGTTAATCAACCTGTCGGTATCCACTTCGGTGGCGGTCTCTCCGACCAGCAAAAATAAGCAAGTGGCGTTCGATCTCCTCAACTATCTGCTGGATAAGAAGGATTCCTCCGCTTTATTCCAGGAGTTGAAGTTCAATCCGTTATCGTCGGTCCATAAGTACCAGTCCTATCCATGGGTTGACGAGGCCATGAAATACGTATCCCAGGGCAAGTCCTATCAAGATCTGTCGTTACCCCAGGCGGTAACCGATGAAACCGCCAAAATGCTTCAAAGTTATTATGCAAAGAGCGTGACAAAGGAAGAAATGATTAAAGCGCTGGATAGGGCATGGGCCACGGCAAATAAGGTTAATAATTAAATCCAACCTCAGACAGGGAAGTGACTGTAATGACTCGCAAGCGGAAACAAACGGTCACTCTGTTACTCTTCGTGCTTCCGGCGCTGTTGTTCTATGCCGCCTTTATGCTCGCCTCCACTTTCGGCGGGGTATGGTATAGTCTAACGAATTGGAATGGTCTGAATCCCACCTACAAAATGGTGGGATTCGCCAATTATATCGAAGCTCTGACGGAGGACCCCGATTTTCTGAAATCGATTTTGTTTACCCTCAAGTATGTAATCTTCATGGTGATACTCCAGAACGTGATTGCCTTGCTCCTGGCGGTCTTGGTTGAATCGCGGCGCCGGAGCAAGGTGGGATTTCGTACCATATTCTTCATGCCCAACATGATCAGCATGATCATTGGCGGATTTATGTGGATGTTCATCTTCACCAAGGTCCTGTCGTTCATTGGCCAACACACGGTCCTTCATTTTCTGGACCATTCCTGGATCGGTGATCCGACTTATTCATTCTATGCGATCCTTACGGTCTCACTCTGGGGCGGAGTCGGTTATCTGATGGTGATCTATATCGCGGCGCTTCAGGGAGTACCACAGCAGCTGAAAGAGGTTGCATTGATCGACGGGGCCAATGGGTTCCAAGCCTTCCGGTATGTTTCGCTGCCGATGATCTTCCCGGCGTTGACCATCGGGATTTTTGTCACCTTGAACTCCTCATTTAAAGTCTATGACGCCGTTTATGCACTGACGGGCGGCGGTCCCGGCCGTGCGACCCAAGTTATAGCGCTTAATATTGTGGAAGAAGCTTTTAAAATGAATAACCGTTACGGCTATGCCAGCGCCAAGGCGATTATCCTGTTCCTCATCGTCTTTTTCATTACCCTCGGCCAGCTTTGGATGATGAAGCGAAGAGAGGTGGAAGTATGAGGGAGTTTGATATCAAGAAGTTTGAAAAGAAGTCCCGGCGCGGGGCTCCCGAAGGCCGAATCCTCTCCGCGCTCATTTTTCTATTTCTGTTGGTTATGGCGGCCTTTGCCCTGTTCCCCATTTATATGGCCTTGTTGAACTCCCTGAAGACCCAGGGCGAGATGCTCACGGATATCCTGGCTTTTCCGTCCCATTTGGCATTCACCAATTATGCCGAGGCTTTTCGGAAAACCAATTTTTTGCATAGTCTGCTTAACACCATCTTCGTGGTAGTCATCGGCGTGACCGGGATGATCATCTTCTCGTCGATGGCCGGCTACAAATTGTCCCGTACCCCGGGTTGGCTGAGCCGTTTTTTATTTGGCCTGTTCGTAATGTCGATGCTGATCCCGTTTCATTCAATCATGATCACTTTGACCAAGATCGCCCGGGATCTCTCGATTCAGGGTTCCGCGCCGGGCCTGGGTTTGATCTATATCGGTCTGGGATGTCCGATGGCGATCTTTATGTATCACGGGTTCGTCAAATCCATCCCGCGGGAACTGGATGAAGCCGCACTAATCGACGGGTGCGGCGAGTTGAGATTGTTCTTTTCCGTAGTCTTTCCGTTATTGCGCCCGATCACCGCAACCATCGCCATTCTAAATACGTTATGGATCTGGAACGACTTTTTACTGCCCCAGCTGATGTTGACGGATTTTGATCAATATACCCTGTTGCTATCGACCAATGCGCTTTTCGGCGAGTACGGCAACAACGATTGGTCGGCGATCCTGGCCACCCTGATCATGGCGATCTTGCCGGTCATCATGATCTATCTGGTATTGCAGAAGTACATCATGAAGGGTATCGTGGAAGGGGCCATCAAGGGATAAGAAAATAAATTTTTGGGGGATGGCGTGAACATGGCGGATGATGTGGTTGGATTTGTAAAGGCTGATGGCGAGAGATTGATCAACGGGGAAGGACGTGAAATTTTGCTCCGGGGTGTCGGTTTCGGCGGCTGGTTGCTTCCGGAAGGATATATGTGGCGTTTTCCCAAACAGGGAGATCGGCCGCGGCGCATCGAAAGGATGGTTGCCGGTCTAGTCGGCCCGGTGCAGGCGGCACGGTTTTGGGACAGCTATTATGAACGGTATATCGCTGAAGCGGATATCCGTCAAATCGCAGCCGGCGGTTTCAATTCAGTCCGGGTACCGATCCCTTACCGGTTCCTGATCGAAGGGGATGGCTCCGGAGAAGCCACGTTTGGAAAGAATGGGGCTATCCGTTATCAAGAGCGTCATCTGGAACTGCTCGACCGCTTGATCGGCTGGTGCCGTGCCAGTCGCCTCTATGTGATTCTAGATTTGCACGCGGCGCCCGGTGGACAGACCGGAACAAACATTGACGATTCCGAGAGGGATCAGCCGGAACTCTTTACCGATAAGCGCAATCAATCTCTTACGGTCGCGATCTGGCGAATGTTGGCCGGACGTTACCGGGATGAGTGGATTGTAGCCGGCTATGATCTGTTGAACGAGCCGTTACCCGAATGGTTTTCGACATATAACCCCAAGGTGATGCCGTTATACCGGGAGATCATCAAGGCAATCCGGGAGGTGGATTCAAACCACCTGATCATCCTGGAAGGAGTTCATTGGGCAACGGACTGGTCGATCTTTAGTGAAGCAAGCGCCCGGAAGATCGACGGCAATCTGATGCTTCAATTTCATAAATATTGGAATAATCCCGATACCGAGAGCATCCGGGTATATTTGGACAAGCGCCGGGAATGGGAGATCCCGATCTTCATGGGCGAGGGCGGCGAGAATAACAAGGATTGGTATGCCGGCACATTCCAAATGCTCGAGGAACATAATGTTTCGTGGAATTTTTGGACGTGGAAAAAGATGGACACCGATAATTCGCCTTGTTCGGTCGCCCAACCCCCGGACTGGCAAAAGCTCACTGATTACTTAGAAGGCGGACCGAAACCGGATCAGGAAACCGCGGCTCGCGTCTTAGGGGAGTATCTCGATAACCTGCCTTTCGAGCGATGTCATTACCATCCGGAAGTGGCGGACTCACTCTTCCGCAGGCCACCTCTGCGGATACCGGCGGTTTTCTATGGATACCGGGGGCCGGGCGTAAGTTTCGGAATCAAGAACCGCTCGGAATTGCACCATGAGTTTCGGATGCACGACGGAACGGATATCCGTTTTGTCCAAGGAACGCGGAGTACTCCCAATTTTCAACACGGACGGGGTGAACCCTGGCAGGAGGATGAGT
>DASVMB010000103.1:0-2657 GCA_036384575.1 Bacillota bacterium | reverse complement strand
TGAATATCGGTCAGGGTGTCGCCGCTGATCACTAAAAAGGTTTCATCCAGGAAATCCTCACCGTTTTTTACACTTCCGGCTGTCCCCAACGGATTATTTTCTAACAGGTAACGGATCTCCATGCCGAAATCATGACCGTCTCCGAAATGGTTTTGGATTGCCTCCGGCAAGTAAAACAAGGTGGCCAGTACCTCGGTGAAACCGTGCTCTTTTAACAGTCTCACAATATACTCCATCATCGGCCGGTTAGCTATGGGGACCATGGGTTTTGGTAAGCTACAAGTGAGAGGTCGCAACCGGGTTCCCTTACCGCCGGCCATGATTACTGCTTTCATCTGAAAGGATGCCTCCTTATCAAATCAATGCACATCCCGGTAGCGGGACATCTCTTCGGCGCCGATGCTTTGGACCATTCGCGACATAAACATGTCACGGGCGGCTTCTTCATGCATCACTGCCCGCCAATTTGATTCATGGTACTCATCCAAGATCTCGCGGTAAACGTCGATGGTCTGGGCAGCGATCCGATCCCAGTTATAGATCTTCTGAATATCGTTAAGCGCCCGCTCCCGGATTTTCCCGGCATGGTCGGGATGTTGCAATACCCAGATGATGTTGTCAGCCAGAGAACTGGCATTGTTGCAATAGGCCTTAAGTCCGTTGACGCCGTGCTCGATGATCTCGCTCATTCCACCGGCGTCCGAGACAACTACCGGAGTACCGGCTGCCATACCTTCGAGGGCCACGATGCCGAAGGGTTCATACAGGCTGGGGAAGACCGCTACTGCAGCCGATTTGTAAAGGGCATTACGGGTATTATCATCGATGTAGCCGGTAAAATAGATCCGGTTGAAGATTCCCAGGCAGTAGGCGCGGTGTTTTAATTCATCCATATAAGGACCGGTTCCGGCGATGACCAGTTTGGCCTTGGATTCCACAACCAGTACTCTTGAGAAGGCATCGAGCAACACTCCCAGGCCTTTCTCACGGACGATCCGGCCAACATAGAAAATGATCTTCTCATCGGGTGCGCAATACTGATTCCGAATCTTTGCCGGATCAAGGTCGGTTTTGGCGAACTCCTCGGGGTAAACCCCGTTGGGGATCACCCGGATTTTGTCGTCCGGCATCTGAAAGACCCGTTGCAGTTCATCCCGCATAAAAAGGCTGCAGCAGATGACCCGCCACGACTCGTATCCCAACCACCATTCCACGTTACTGATATAACGCTGCAGCTCATTGTATAGCCCGTTGTTGCGCCCGAACTCGGTGGCGTGAATCGTTGCCACCAGGGGGTTCTTCCAGGTGTGTTTGAGATTTTTTCCGGCGAATCCCGCCAACCAATCATGGGCATGAATCACATCAAAGGTGGTTCCGGCGAAGGCCAACCGATTGGCTTGTTCAATCATGTTTAAATTGAGTTGCAACACCCAGGTTAAAAAGTCAGGCGGTGACGGATTACTCATTGGAACCCGGTGAACCTTGATCCCGTGTATTTCTTCGTATTTCGCGGCACCCTGCATGTCGCAGGTGATTACCGTCACATCGACCCCCTGTTTTAGCAGTGCCAGGGAGAGATCATAAACATGACGCGCAATACCCCCGACGATCTTGGGAGGGAACTCCCAGCTTAGCATCAAACTGTGCATTGTTTCACCTCGGTTTGATAAATTGGCAACGGGCAATAGGCAACAGGCAATAGTGAAAAACTATTGCTTCTCATCTTTTCTCATGGGTCCTCCTGAAATCCCATTTGTAGGTGTCGTTGCGAGAGCGTGGGTGATTAATTGCCAACCATTGGATGAGAAATAGTTTATCCAGTGAAATAAGATATTAAACCTATTTAGGGGGGAGTTTCAGTTTTTGGAAGGGATTTCAAATCAATATCCCCCGGCATAGCCGGGGGATATTGATTTAGCAGGTGTTTTTAGGGATGATTGGATGCCGTGGCGGGTATAATCACTTGGGTTCCACTTGATTCCAGCTCTTTTAGGGTATTCCGTTCCAACTCTCCCTCCAAGATAATGGTTAACTCCGGCTTAAGTTTGGATATCTGAACCGGGGCCGACCGGCCGATCGCTCCGGCCTCAGCCAGAATGATCGGGCGATTGCTGTATTTCAATAGTGTCGATTCAGTACTTGCCTCTACCATATTGGCGCTGGTGATCCCATTTTGGGGATGGATACCGTCAGCTTCCGAAAAAGAGATGTCGAAGGCGATTTCTTTGATGACCCGCTCCGTGAGAAATCCCAACATCGTCATGGTCCGGGCCCGCAAAATTCCACCAGTCAAAATTACATCAATGTGTGGGGCTTTCATTAAGGTCAGCGCCACTTCTATCGAGATGGTGATTACGGTGAGGTTTTCATAATTCTTGATGTAGTCCGCAAGACTTACAATATGTTTGCCTCCGCCCAACATGATAGTTTGGCCGGGAGCGATGAAACCGGCAGCTTCAATCACCTGAGCCGAAAATTTAGGGAGCTCGGGAATCTCTTCCTGAATGGGTTTACTGCCGTGGATAACCCCGCCGTAGGTCCGGGTGACCGAGTTATCGCTCTCCAGAACCTCTAAATCCTTACGGATGGTTACCACTGAAACCCCGAGTTGCCGGCTTAATTCGGAGACAGAGATACTGCCCATTTTGGCGATGATC
>DASVMB010000102.1:0-2444 GCA_036384575.1 Bacillota bacterium | reverse complement strand
GACGGCAGTGGTTATCCACGGGGATTGAAAGGCGAGGAGATTCATCTCTTCGGCCGGATTATCGCCGTAGCCGACGTTTATGACGCCTGCATCTCTCCCCGTAAATACCGGCCGCGGATGACCCCTTACGAAGCGTTGAAGAACTTGCTGGGGGAGTCGCGCCTCTTTGATATCCGGGTATTAAAATCGTTAGTAACCAGTATGGCGATTTATCCCATCGGCAGTCTGGTCCGGTTGAATACCGGCGAAGTGGCCAAGGTGATCGGGATCAACCACGGGTACCCGTTCCGTCCGGAGATCCGGATCCTTTTGGATCGCACCCAACAAAAGTTGGAGCAGCCCATTCGGCTGAACCTGGCGGACGAGGAGTACACCCAGACCTATATCGAAGAGACACTGGAACATGACGAGTCCGAGAAGATGTACCAGTTGCTCGAGGCGGTTTGATCAAAGCAACAGCTTTTCGATTCAACGAAATTTAATGTTTATGGAACATGACTCATAAGTTTATAGTATAAAAAGCCCCGGATTAAACCGGGGTTGTTTTGTTGTGGAACAGTTTTCAATTCAAAGCCGGTTATAGGTCTCCTTCAAAAGCGCGGCGTCCTTCTCCAGGATCGGGCTTTCACAGATCACACAACCCTTGACTTTATAATCCTTCAGTGCCTTCAGGCAGTCGGTGTAGTTGAAATCGCTCTCCGCAAAACTCAAATGATTCTTCTCACCCTTGGCGCCGTAATTGATGCCGGAGAGATGAATGTGCATGTCGAACAGGGCCGCTTCACCCAGACGCTCCCGGATCTTTGCCAAGATGGCGGTATAATCGTCATAGGTTTTAAGAGATCCGCCGCCCCGGGCATGAATATGCGCGAAATCGACGCAAAGCCGGCAGGTGGGAACTTCGTTGCATAAGCCAATCAGCTCATCGAGACTGCCGAACTGGGTCGGCTTTCCGGTGGTCTCGAGCCGGTACGCTACGCCCAGATCCGGCAGTTTCATCAAGTTCTCCTTGATGGTGGCATAGGTAACCTCGGGGGAATCGTTCAGATAAAACCCCGGATGAAAGACGAGGCTGTTCCCGCCGACGGATTTCAACGCCTTGGCCCCTTTAATGATTCGTTCCATGGACTGTTGCTGTTTTTCCGTTTCATCGGCGTTGAGATTGATAAAATAGGAACCGTGCGCCGAGAGGAAGAAATCCTTGTCCAGTTTTTCCTGAAGGATTTCATCCTTGTTTTTATCGGTTACGTTCACATTCCTTACAAAGGGAAGTTCCATGGCGTCCAACCCCGCCGTCTTCAAATAAGCGATACCGCTGCGATAATTTCGTTTTGGAGACTGATCCCCTACCGGAAGTCCGGAAATACCGAATAAAAGCTGATCCATTGTTAGACTCCTTTGACAATAACATAAGTAATACCATGATAAAACTGTGCAAGCCACTTTGGAATGGTATGTTCTTTGATAGTTAAAGAATTCGGTTTGCAACCATATTACCATTAAACGCTGCCAAGATCAATCTTTATCCGGCTTCGGTCGGGTTTCATAGGAATGCACTTAGAGCCCATAGAAACCAAGTATATGTTTTCCCGTTTCATTCCGAAAAGGCCGGCTCATCCTATACCCCTATTTTCAGTGGCCTTTTTGATATATTCCGCCTGTAATTCCTTGGTATACCATCCTTTGCCCGTTATCAACCCGCCCAAACGGATGGCGTCCTTAGGACAGTCGTTGATACACCGTAGGCAGCCCGTACAATGGTCGGGGTTTTGAAAAATCACTCTCCGATCATCATCAAACCGGATATTACGATCGGGACAGTTCTTGATGCATAATCCGCAACTTATACAGCGCTCCCGTTCTACCCGGTAATTTCGTAGAACCCGGCCTTCCATCACTTTCAGCAACCGGGTGACCGGGGTAACCAAGGGGTTCCCGTAAGTTCCAATGGAAAACGGCTCTCGCTCAAATCGCTTCATGGAGTTGATGATGTTTACCGCAAAACCGTCAATTTCGGTAGAGAGTGTTTTGGGATATCCCATATTTCGACATAAAACAAACTCCCGGGAAAACAGGGTGATCCACCCGTTGTTGGGGCAGACAAAACTAGCAGTCTGAATGGGGTAAAGGTTTTTGCTGTGGATGAATCGGGCCAGTTCCTTTAGGCTGTTCCCCGTGGACCAGCCTTTGGTGGCAAAGATAAAGGCGGGAACCGCTTTGATGGAGGATGGGAGCTTCCGAATCGCTTGGTTGATGATATTGGGGTATGATAAGGCGTAGCAAGGGAAGCCGATTCCGATGAGTTTTTCCTCGATATTCAGCTTCAACAGTGCCTCCCCATCCTCGACGGAGATCAAATCCACATGATAATTCAGCCTTTGAAAGGCCTCGCCGATCTGCTCCGAGATGTACTTGGTATTGCCGGTTCCGGAAAAGTACAGGAT
>DASVMB010000101.1:0-9109 GCA_036384575.1 Bacillota bacterium | reverse complement strand
AGACATTGAATGCATTATCCAATCGAATCGAAAAGGCTGTGATCACCGGTCCGGACGAGATTGAAGTCAGCGCCCGGGCACCGCTTGCTAAAACATTGCATGTTTTGGACCAGGGGCAAGAGGTAAAAGTGATTGCCGTCGCTACCGACAAAGCTCCGGTCTACCGGATCAAGACGGCAGCAAATCTTGATCTGACGAAAAACTATACCGTGACCGACGGTAAACTGACCACCACCACCAGTGTCGCGCCGGAACTCCTCGACCGGCTCTATGCCTTCGACGGCTGGCTGGGTAACCAGTACTCACCCTCCGCCACCACCTTCCGGCTATGGGCTCCTTTGGCGCTGGACGTCAAGTTGCTCGTTTACCAAAAGGGTGAAGATGTGAAACCCTTGGCGCGTTTCGAGATGAAGCAGGGGGAGAAGGGGGTTTGGTCCGTCAAGGCTTCGGGCGACCTGGCCGGTAAGTTTTATCAATATGTTGTGAACAATGGCGGCCAATACAAAATGGTGCTGGATCCGTACGCCCGGTCGATGGCCGCTTTTAACTCGGATGGTCTTGATAAAGTCGGCAAGGCTGCCATCATCGACCTCTCTAAAACAACTCCTCAAGGTTGGGCCGGCGATCGCTATGTTACTCTAAAGGCGCAGGAAGACGCGATTATCTACGAGACTTCGGTTCGCGATTTTACTATCGCCGCAAATTCCGGGGTCAGCCCCGAATTGCGCGGAACCTACCGGGGGTTTATCGCCAAGATTCCTTACCTAAAAGAACTGGGTATCACCCATGTGCAACTACTGCCGGTCCAAAACTGGTATTATGGAAATGAGTCCAACCGACAATTCGAGGCCGAGGCCGGGCCGCCTGCCAATTATAACTGGGGTTACGATCCTCATAACTACAATACACCCGAAGGGTGGTATTCGACCAATCCGCAGGATCCGTACGCCCGGGTTCGTGAGCTGAAGGAACTGATTCAGGCTCTTCACAGCCAAGGCATCGGGGTAGTGTTGGATGTTGTCTATAATCATACCGCCAATACCAATATTTTGGAGGATATCGTACCCAACTATTATTATCGCCGTGACGCCCGGGGTTCCTTCACTTCCGGTTCGGGTTGCGGCAACGACACCGCCTCGGAACGGGCCATGTGGCGGAAGTTCATGATCGAGTCCTGCACCTATTGGGTCAAGGAATACCATGTGGACGGGTTCCGCTTTGATCTGGCAGGTTTGCATGATGATGAGACGATGAAACAAGTAGCCGCTGCTTGCCGGGCGATCAACCCCTCCATCGAATTGCATTGCGAGGGATGGGACCTTGGTACTCTGCCGTATGCGATCCGTTATACCAAGGGCGGTGGTCCCGTGGATAACTTCAAACGCAGCTGCCTGACGATGGATCATGCCATCGGCATGTTCAGCGACGGGATACGGGACGGGATCCTGCAAACCTCCTATACCGACTTGCGCGGCGGCTCCTTCATCCAACGGCAGCAGAACGATGAGGCAAAGATCCGCGCCGGTGTCATCGGCAGCATTGTTCATTATCAAACCAGTCTGCCGATCAATACCGATCCCTACCATCGTTTTTGCGACGATCCGGAGGAATCGGTCAACTATACCAACTGCCATGACGGCTTGACCCTCTGGGATAAAACCAACGCGACAATCCCCAAGGCAAGCCTAGATGAGAAGATTCGTACCAATCAGCTGGCCATTGCGATCATCATGACCTCGCAAGGGAAGGCCTTCTTCCAATCCGGCGAGGAGATGCTGCGTACGAAACCCGACCCTGGTAATCCCAATGGTTTGGGAGTTTCCTCCAACTCCCACGATCAAGGGGATAGCGTCAATCAGATCGATTGGTCGCGCGCCGAAGCATATCCAGAGGTGGTTTCGTATTATAAAGGCTTAATCGCAATGCGTAAAGCGCATAAGGCGTTCCGGATGGAGACCGAGGAAGAGATCGAACGGAGCTTGACCTTTATCGACGAGCAGATAGACTTCCTGCTCGCCTTGAAACTGATCGATCCGAGCGGCGCCGATCCGTGGAAGGAGATCGTGGTGATATACAACGCCAACCGAACCCCGCAAACCTTGAAGATTCCGGGAGTCGACTCCAGCTGGCGGGTGGCAGTCGACGGCAAACAGGCCACGAGCGGTGAACTAACCCGGACCGAAGCGGAGATCGGAGTGGGTTCCGTTACCGTACCGCCTGTGGCGGCAGTGGTCCTTTATAAAATGTGAATTGAAGTGCAAAGTTTGAAATGAGATATAAATTTGGTCCTAAGGCTGTCATAAAAAAATGCCAAAAGTGAAAGAATTCATCTCCTTCAGGAGTTTTACTTATAGGGAGTTTTTCTGTGGATTTTGAAACTGGAGGAGATCGGATGATCAGAGTCGTTACGGATACCACTTCATCTCTCACCTTGGAACAGTACCGGCGCTACGGGATAACCGCTGTACCGCTCTATGTACGCCGGGATGAAGTGATTAAGAAAGAACTCTATGAACTTTCATATGAGGAGTTTTACAGGGAGCAACGGGCGGGGGTCAAATTTTTCACGTCTCAACCTGACCCCCAATCGTTCCTGGAAGTCTTTCGCCAGATCATTGAGGCCGGTGATGAGGTGGTCTGCGTGACTATCTCAAGCAAGATATCGGGGACGATCAACGCCGCCAATTTGGCCAAAGAACTTTTGGCAAGCGACGGGATTACAATCTTCGATTCGCAGGAGTCCGGTATCAACCAGGCAGCCATGGCCATTAGGGCTGCGGAAATGGCCGGCGCCGGCGAAAGCCGGGCAACGATCACAGCCGCGCTGGAAGCTATGCGTGCCCGCAAAAGAGTCTTCTTTGTGGTCGAGACATTGCGATATCTCTACGAGGGCGGACGGCTCAACGGGATTCAGGCCTTGATCGGTTCGATCATTCAACTGAAACCGATTGTGTGGTTTGACAACGCAGGGGTAATGACCTCCTTGGAGAAGGTTCGAACTCTAAAGGCGGCCAAAGCCCGTTCGCTGGAGCTCATTCGGGAACAAGCCAAACTCGGAGTGGAGCAGGTGGGACTGCATTACGGTGACAACTTGGAGGAAGCGAAGGAGTTCGCCGGGGAGTTTGAAAAGATTGTCGGAATGCCGGTACCGCTGGTACAAGTTTCGCCGGTAATTGCCGTTCATACGGGACCGGATCTGCTTGGCCCATGCATTATTACAAAGAAAGTTTGAAGAGTGAAGTGTGAAGTTTGAAACACTTCAAAAGGCAGTAGTCTGATAAACCGAATATAAAAACCCAAAGCTCGCTACGGCGGGCTTTATTATTGCAATTCCATACCTAATGGGCCGTAGCGTCATAGGTGATATGTTTATTGCTCCTAGGGAATAGATCACCAAAGGATTGGGGTTGTTACAGCAAGAAATGGAATGCCGGTGGATAATGTCAGTCGGGATGATTATTTTTTAAAAATCTTTCAGACATTTGCCGTTTTTATCCGTAAGTAGATAGAGAAAAGGAAGTCGACCAATCTATAACCGGTTCGACATCATATGAAGGGTTTGCCTTTGAAGGCGGGAGGTGTCATAATGATGATTCTTACGAGAATTTTTCGATTTTTATTTAAAGTCACTTAAAATATTAAATATTTTTTGCAGTTTGATGACTATTGTCATGGAATTGACTATTATTTGTTTTGCATTTGTAATGATCATCTTTAGTTGATTTTAACATTTACTTGGTATAATTTGTATATCCATCCTATGATGGAGTATAGGTAAATCGCAGTAATATCATCACCGAATATCATATCGCCAAAAAATCTGAAAGGGGCAACCACCATGAATTTGATTGAAGTCAAGGCGGTCCAAAAAAATTATCCGCTGGGAAAAACCACGGTTCATGCTTTACGGGGGGTCAATCTGACCGTGGCTGAGGGAGCGTTTTTATCCATTATCGGGCCGTCGGGTAGCGGCAAAACTACACTGCTGAATATCATCGGTTGCATCGACACCCCTTCCTCGGGAAGCGTTAAGGTCCACGATGAAGAGATCACGCAGTTGAGTGATAAGAAGATCACCGATCTGCGCCTGAATAAAATCGGGTTTATCTTTCAAACGTTCAATCTGATTCCAGTGTTGAATGTGCGTGAAAACGTCGAATTTCCACTGCTTTTGATGAAAAAGCATTCCAAGGAGGAGATCTCCTCCCGGGTTGAAAAACTCATCCGCGAGGTCGGACTCTTTGATTACATCGAGCATAAACCGGCGGAGCTCTCCGGCGGCCAGCGTCAGCGGGTGGCTATCGCCAGGGCTCTGGTGACCCAACCCGACATTGTACTGGCCGATGAACCCACTGCCAACCTGGATTCGGCAACCAGCCAGTCGATCCTGGAACTCATGAAGGAATTAAATGAAAAGGAGAAGACCACCTTCATCTTTTCGACCCATGATCCGGATGTACTGAAGTATGCGAAAAGCATCGTCAAAATCAAAGACGGTTTAATCGTCGAACAGGGGTGAGCTTCATGGGATTAGCCTTCAAACTGGCCTGGCGTAATATATGGCGACACCGGGGTAAAAGTCTGATTATCGGGATTATTTTGTTCTGCGGCGCCTTGCTGATGACCGTCGGCAACGGCATGATCTCCGGCATGGAAAAAGGGTTGTCGGAGAATATTGTCAATCTGTTCACCGGGGATGTCGTGGTCATCTCGGATGAACAGGAACAGAACGACGTCTTATTTCAGATGATGGGTAAACCTTTAAAGGTCATTAAGGATTATCCGGCTGCCCAAAAAGTACTGGCAGCAGATCAAAACATTCAGCAATTTCTTCCTGCCACTGCGGGCATGGTCATGGTTTTAAACACCGGTTCGGAAATGGGCAATATCATGCTGTTGGGGGTGGATATTGAAAAGTACCGCCAAATGTTTCCCGGCAGTATCGCCGTCACCGAAGGCCGGATGTTCAAGCCCGGGGAACGGGGGGTATTGGTGTCCGAAGAGGCTCGTAAACAAGCCTTTGACTATATGGACTTCTGGGTACTTCCCGAAGGGGAGACCTTCGATTCCAAGAAATTGCCTGCTGATGCGCAGACCAACATCGCGGGTCTCGATCTGCGCGGTGATCTCGTTTTTATGGGGGCCAGTACCTCCAATTCGGCAATGGATATCCGGGTTCCGGTAACCGGGATTATCCGCTATAAATCATTGAACAAGATCTGGGGCATGTATTGCATCGTCGATATCGAGTCGTTCCGGGAAGCGCATAATTACGTCACCGGCGCCGATCGCCAGGCTGTAATTCCCAAAGAGGAAAAGGCATTATTGGATAGCGACAATCTGGACCAGTTCTTCTCTACAGGGGATATGGTGGATACATCGTCAGTGACCAGTCAGGCTATCTCTATCCAAGACATTAAAACCCAGACGAAGAAGACGGAACCGACGACAAATATCGACAACGGATCCTATAATCTGGCCTTTATTAAACTCAAACCGGGTGTATCGCAGCAGGCGGCCATCAGGGAGTTAAACAATACCTTTAAGGAAAACCACCTAAAACTGCGGGCCATTAGCTGGAAGGAATCGGTGGGGACTATCGGCAGTATGGCAGTATTGGTTAAGACTGCTTTAAACGTCTTCATCATGTTTATCTTCTTTGTGGCGATCATCGTCATCATGAACACCTTAAGCATGGCGGCTTTGGAGCGGGTCAGCGAGATCGGAATGATGCGTGCCATCGGCGCCCGTAAGGGATTTTTACGCAGCATGTTCATTAATGAAACCGGGATCCTCTCCTTCTTCTTCGGGGGACTGGGCATCATCGCCGGAATCATCATTATTTATCTGGTGCAAGCGGCCCATATTACGACAACTAACGAGATTCTCCAATTGGTGTACGGCGGGGATCAACTGCGCCCCATTTTCACTTCCGGAGATCTGCTGCTGGGAATCGTGGAGTTATGCATCGTAACCTTCCTATCGGTAATCTATCCCTTGCGGGTTGTCGGTAAAATCGTTCCGCTGGACGCTATTGCGCGCGAATAATATTTTGGGGGTATAACCATGGGGCTCATCTATCGGTTAAGCTTGCGGAATTTGCTCCGCCAAAAGAAACGAAACCTGCTCCTGGGAATCGGGATCGCCTTCGGCATGATGATTCTGGTCGTCGCCAACTCGTTTTCCCACGGGATGGTCGACGTCTTAATCAAGGATATCGTGTCTAACGCTTTCGGGCACTTGGTGGTCCAAGCGAGCCAAGGTAACAGCAGTTATACAATGATCCGGGATAAAGAGCGGATCATGCAAGTGGTTAAGGCCAACATTAAATCTGAGGATCTGGTCGGCGTCGGTGAAAATTTGGGCATGTTCTGCCAGGCGGTAGGTAACGGCGCATCCGACAATATCATGGTAGTCTGGGTTTCCGTCCAAAGCGCCAAGGAAAGAAAAGAATTTTTCAATGATTTTTTCACCTTGAAACAAGGAAATTTCGATGAGTATTTTAGTAAGAATATTGAGTATCCGGTGATCATCTCCGAACAAACAGCCAAATCGCTGAATGTCAAAGTTCATGATGCAATCAAGATCCGGTTGCCGATGGTAACCGGACAACTTCAAACCGCCCAGCTGGTCGTGGTGGCCATCGCCAATGCCAACAATTCTTTTATGAATGTGGTGGCATTTATGGATGGGGACCGGGTCAAGTCGCTGTTGGGTTATAAGCCCTGGGAATCCGCAAGTCTGCATATCACCCTAAAAGATCCGGCGCGGACGGCAAAAAAATATGCCGATATCCTGCATGAAAAATTACAGCCGGGGCTGCTCTCGATTTCCGGAAACGTGAATCATCAGGCATGTCCGCTGTTTGCCTTCAAAAATGATGAGGCCTCTAAGAGCGTATTACGCCGGAATATCCGTATTGTCAGCGGCGATGCCGACCTGGCTTTCTCCAAAGACGGGGTTCTGATTCCGCTTGGGCTTGCCCGTAAACTGAATTTGCGGCCGGGTGACTCATTTTCCTATGAATATCCTACCAAATACCGGGGTCTTTATCAGGAGAATCTCAAGGTCAGCGCCATATATGATTCCTCTACCAAGTTGGGTTCCGATCTGATCTTGGTGAATGGTGAACGGATTTATGATACTTATGACAAGTACTTGCCGCAAACTGCGGCGGTCGATCCGGTAAGCCCCAAAGATCCGCTCCACGCCGTTCTGGCAACTGAATGGAAGTTGCTGCCCCGCTGCAAAGACAGCACTGAGCTGCAGAAGCTTTCCAAAGAGGAACGGCGGATCAAGACGGACCAGTCCAAATTCAGTGTGGTCACGATGTATGAAGGGGCCAGCGATATCTTAAATCTAGAGGGTGTCCTCAACCTGATCACAGTCATTGCCGTGATGGTGTTGTTCTTCATTATTCTCATCGGCGTCATCAATACGCTCCGCATGACCGTCCGGGAACGGACCCGTGAAATCGGGACCATCCGGGCTATCGGGATGCAGAAAAATGATGTCCGTAATTTGTTTATCATGGAAACGCTTCAGTTGACAGCCATATCCTGTGTGGCTGGTTTTGTCCTGGGACTCGGAGTGATGTGGATTTTAGGTTCGATCACCTTCAATACCGATAGCGCACTTAGCATGATCCTGAAGAACAAACATCTCTTCTTCAAACTGGACCCGGTGGGACTCGTCACCAACTTCTTGTTGATCATGGTTATCGCCGGAGTTACCGCGTATTTCCCGGCCCGGCGCGCCGCCAAGCTATCGGCGATGGAAGCGTTGCGTCATTATGAGTAAAAATCTTGAGGGGGTATTTCATTTGAATAAGAAAGTACTGATCAGTTTCGTTTTATTACTGGCGATGGTTTTACCCAATACAGTCTTCGCCGCACCCAAAATCGATGATATCCTGGGTACCATCGATCGGCTCAGCGAATTGAAGAGCGACGGCACAGCCAAGGTCGAGATCACGCAACAGAAAGCCGGCGAGGGCACGAAGCTTTATCAGTCCATTTATTACCGCCGCGATAAGGACGACTCCTTTTTAATCATCATGACCGCCCCTGAAGTCGAAAAAGGCAACGGCTACTTGAAGCAAGGCGATAACTTCTGGATGTATCGCCGCAATACCCGCACCTTTCAGCATATCAACCGCGATGAAAGCATCGCCGGCACCGATTCCAAGGGGCAGGATTTTGAGAGCAAAAAGTTGACCGAGATGTATAAAGCGGCGACGGATGCCTCCGGCAAGGAAAAGATAGCCGAGACCAAATTAGGGGAGATCCCGGTCTACCAGTTCGAGGTTACCGCCAAGATCGAGGATGTCTCCTACCCCAAGCAAGTGTATTGGGTACGCCAGGATAACTTCTTACCCCTAAAAATCCAAAGCTACTCCCTGAGCGGGACTTTGATGCAGACCGCTTACTTCATGAAGTATACGCAAATCGAGGGGAAGTACATGTGGATCCAAGGGATGTTCATCGATGAATTTGAGAAGGGCAACAAGACCCTGGTCAATATTAAGAGCATTTCACTCCAGAAGATTGACGACTCCGTATTCACCAAGGCCTATCTGGAAAATCTGAGCAAATAGAGGTGGACGTTCATGAAAAAAATGAAAAGTTCCCTGTGGATCGCGATCTGTTTGAGCGGCGCGCTTTTAATATCTTCCAATTTGGCTTTCGCCGAGGATGTCACCCCAAGTGAAGCCACCCCCAGCGAAGATTCCTTATTCTCCGGCGACGACACGGTCGTCAGTTCGGATCAAGTCGTCAATGACACCACCGGTGATGAATTGCAGCAGAAACATCTCGGGTTCTCGGGAGAGATCAACGCCGCCACGGCGTATACCAATTATTCTTCCGACTACGACTGGACCGGGAAAGGCGGTCCGGAAACGGATCAACTCTCCAATCAAATTGCGGCGGATTTCTTTTTGGATATCCGGTTGCAAAAGGGCATTAAGGGCTTTTTAAGCTTTGAGGCCGATTATTATCCGGCTATTAGTCCTCAAGAGCTTGGCCTTTCCGGTACTGATCCTCAAAGTATCACCAACCTCGCCATCAAGGAATTTTTTGTCGATTCCAACTGGAACAACAAGGTCTAT
>DASVMB010000100.1:0-2348 GCA_036384575.1 Bacillota bacterium | reverse complement strand
CTCCAGGGTCGTCGTTTTTCCGGCGCCATTCGGCCCCAGTAATGCAAAAATCTCGCCGCGAGAGATGGTGAAACTGACACCATCGACCGCCGTGACATTAGCGTAGCGTTTTACCAGGTTTTCCACAGATACGAACGGTTCCATGCTTTTGCTCCTAACTTTTGTTTATAAGGCAATAGGGGTCAGGCAATAGGCAACAGGGAAACTGTTACTACCCTGTTGCCTATTCCCTATCACCCTTAAGACTTTAAACATACTTTATCAGAGATCAGTGCCATTTCATTCAGCCGAAAGATGTATTTTGGGGTAAATAAAAAGACTGATCTCATGGATCAGTCTTTATTACGCAATCATTGGCATAAGTATGACAAATCAGTTGCAGCAGGGAAATCTCGCTTCAATCTTCGTCCCGGCACCCGGTCGCGTTATTATTTTTAGCGTTCCGTGGTTCTCCAGACAACGGGCTTCCATGTTATTGAGTCCATTCCCGCGGTGAATCTGCCCCATATCAAAACCTCTGCCATCATCTTGGATCATCAGCCTTACCTGTTGCTTCTCCCCGCTCTCAAGTGATACTTGTACCTGTTTCGCTCCGGCGTGTTTTTGGATATTTGCCAAGGCCTCCTGGATAATTCGGTATAGAGCGATTTCCTGTCCCGGTGAGAGTCCAGTATTGCTGTCAAGCCGTAGATCCATTTTGATTCCGAACCGCTCCGCCAAGAGATCGCAGTTCAACCGGATCGCTTCCGTCAAACCTTTTTCCTCCATTAAGGAAGGTTTTAACTCCATAATCATCGTTTTTAATTCACTCAGAGTGGCATCAGCGGTTCTTTCCAGATGATCCAAAATCTCGGCCGTCCTTTGAGTCCCATTTCCAAGCTCTTGCCGGAGTGAATGAATGGTGTAGACAATGCCATGAATTCCCTGGGAGATTGAATCATGCAAATCCCGGGCCATGCGATTGCGTTCCTCGGCAATAATCAGGTTTTTGGTGGTCTCCTGGACCTGTTGGTCTTTTTCGGCCAATTCGGCCAGATACTTATTCTCAATTTCTAAAGTCAATACTTTTTGGCGCATTCTCCACAAATAATGATCAATCATTCCAACAATAATTCCAAATATTAATCCGATAATCGACGTTGTCGCAACGAAAGGAACTTGATCTTTGATGAACCCAAAGTATGCGGCAATGGATAAACCTAAAGTCATTGTAATCAATATTACAAAGACAATCCCGATGATTTGCCATTTTAACGAATTGATAATCCCGATTTTTGTCAGAAAACGGTTGATATAGATATCGATCACACCGGCCAAACCAGCTATGCATGCACAAAAAAGCGGAACACCGATAATGAACGGCAGAATTGATGTTGGAAAACCATACATCGAAAAAATCAAGAACGTCACCACCAATCCGAAAAAGCCGCCAAATCCGGTGGTTAAAGGCAGGACTTTGCGGATGTTGTCCCGTTCCGGCGGATTATTGAGTTTGTTTTTAACATCGCCCGTTCGTTGATTCAAATTGCTTTCCCCCATCGCTAGACTAAATTGTTCCGGATGGCATACAATGCCGCCTGAGTGCGACTAGACACCTGTAACTTTTGCAAAATATTGGCCACATGAGTTTTTACCGTTTTTTCACTGACCACAAGTTGTGCGGCGATCTCCCGGTTGCCCATACCCTGGCCGAGTAACTTTAGAACCTCTAATTCACGGTCCGTTAAGGGTTCGGGAAGATCGTCGCTGTTTGTCCCGGTCTCGTTCCCGATCCGGTTTAATAACTCCGTTGCCGCCTGAGCCCCCAGGTAGCTGCCTCCGGCAGCCACCGCTTTAATAGCTGCCAACAACTCCTCCGGTTGGGCGTCTTTCAAAACGTATCCCGCTGCGCCGGATTTGAGGGCTGCATAGACCTTATCCCAGCCGCCGAAACTGGTCAGAACGAGGACTTTGAGATCCGGCCACGCTTCTTTGATATGACGGGTAACCTCCACCCCGTCCATCCCCGGCATCTGCAGATCCATTAAAACCAGATCAACGCTTTGCCGGGAAAGAAACTCCAAAGCGGCAGAGCCGTTTCCCAACTCCCCGGCTAAATCCAGTTCAGGGATGGATTCCAAAAAAAAGCGGACCCCTTGCCGAAAGAGCGGATGATCGTCTACGATCAACAAGCGAATCTTTTCCATAAGTTCTACCTGCTTAATTGAGTATCGTTATTTAAACTTGAAGTACAGCTCCGATTGAGTTGATTTACCAAATCCATATCCGTTTTGATGATCTCCCTGTCGTAGGTAAGTAAACCGTTGATTTCCGTTTCCACATCCGTCAATTGAGTATAAACAACTGCA
>DASVMB010000099.1:0-2045 GCA_036384575.1 Bacillota bacterium | reverse complement strand
CTGTTGATAGAGTTTGGAAAGGTTGATATAGAGCTTGGTATTTTCTAACGCAGTCTCCTTGGCTAATCTATAAAGCCTGGCATTTTCCAGGCGGATAGCGGAGCGAGATGCAAAGAGCGTCAATAGATTCTGTTGCCTCGGGGTGAATCTCCCTTGGGTCTTGAAGAGAAACAATGAACCCAGCGGCCGTTTCTCGATAATGAGCGGGATGACGAGTAAGGTACGGTAGCTTGGGGCAAGTTCCGCTTCAGGACAGTTCCGAACCAGACGAAGCGCGATCTGATAAACACCGGATCCATCCCGGACCCGATCAAGCACCCCGCCAGGCTGTCTTAAAACCCCGGCAACCTGGTTAATCTGTTCCGCCGGGATTCCAGCCAGGGATTTTAATTTATACTCGTTTTGAACCTCGTCAAACCAATAGATAATACCGGCCGAAGCTGAAGTTTCCTCCATTACCTTCTTTAGAATACTCTTTGTCAAATGCGCAAAGTCCAATCCGGCATCAAAAGCAGCTTCCCATTCAAAAAGGTGCCGGTAAAAGTCGCGGTTATGAAAGTGGTAACTGGTCAATATCGCCAGCCCTATCGCAATAATCGTTATCAAAATTGTATTTTCCGACATTGAAGCACTCCTTGCCAATATTATCGGCAAAATACGAACAGTTACTTAATTAAGTCGAAAATCCCCCGGGCATAAAAAAAGCGGCCCTAAAACCAATATGGTTTAAGCCGCTTTTTAAAGACAATTCTTATTAAACCTCAATGGTTACCATTCGATGAGTGCCGCGCCCCAACTTAGTCCGCCGCCAAATCCGATTAACAAGATATGGTCGCCTTTTTGAAAACGGGACCACTCATCATTCAATACCAAACCGATGGATGCCGATGAGGTATTGCCGAATTTAGCGATATTATAAAGAAACTGAGTCTTGTCGGAGGCGATCTCTTTCGACGCCGCTTCCACGATTCGCATGTTGGCTTGGTGCGGTATGATATATTCAATATCATCGATTGTCAAGCCGGCTAGACGCGGAACGCGTTCACAAATCTCCTTAATCTTGCTGACCGCAAATTTAAAAACCACTTTACCGTTTTGGCGAAAGTAAAAATCATCGCGGCGATCGTTCATCAGATCCCGGACTCCACCGATCACAACTTCATCAGCCAGCGAAGGGTCTGATCCCAATTCGGAATAGCGGATTATATGGTCCGGGTGATCATTGGTGACGAGTGCGGCAACTGCCGCGTCACCGAAGAGTATACAGGAGGAACGATCCCTGTAATCAGTGAGTGTGGAGAGCTGTTCACCCGCAGTTACCAAGCCGGAACTGATATTCCGGGTCTTTAGCAAACTTTCCGCCATTGCCAGGGCATAAATAAAGCCGGAGCACGCGGCGTTCATGTCAAAACAAAATGCGTGGCCCATCTCTAATCCCCGGGCAACTTCAAAGGATTGGGCCGGACTAATCCGATCCGGAGTAAGGGTTGAGGAAATGACAAAATCAAGCTCCTGCGGATTCCGCCCAATCCGTCCGCAGGCATTTTTGGCGGCCCGGGTGACCAAACCCGCTACAGTCTCGTCGGGACTCATGATATGCCGCTCCCGAATTCCCGTCCGGGTAACGATCCACTCATCGGTGGTCTCCACCATCTTTTCCAGATCGGCGTTGGTTAAGATACGTTGCGGTACTGCGGCTCCGATTGAAATAATTCCGATTTCTGACATATGTTCCTCCTGATTATCATAGATAAAATGGCCCCAAGGAATTCATCCATAGGATAACCGGTCCGCCCCCTTCCAATGACCGGATAATCTTACTCATCATCCTTAAGCAGTTTAAGGTAGTTGGCCATCTCCAGAGTCATACCGTGAATGACGAACTCTCCCCGACAGACAACATCCTCCTTGGAACGAACCACTACTTCGATGAGAAAACGGTGACCATCTTTCTCCATCACTTGGGCCTTGGCGATCAGCTTCTCACCGGCCCTGGCCGTACGGAGAAAATGGACCTCAGCCCTCCCGGTTAAAGCCACCTGAAC
>DASVMB010000098.1:0-2868 GCA_036384575.1 Bacillota bacterium | reverse complement strand
CACAACGGGCATCTCCGCCGAAGAACGAGGCATCACGGCCCGTGCCTGTGTTGGCGAGAACGCAAAACCGGAGGATTTCCGCCGCCCCGGTCATATGTTTCCATTGATGGCGAAACCCAATGGTGTTCTGGAACGGGGCGGGCATACGGAGGCCACCGTGGATCTGCTACGGCTTGCCAGACTGAAAGAGTGCGGCCTGTGCTGTGAAGTCATGAGTGAGGACGGCAGGATGATGCGGATGTCCGAACTGATTCAGCTTGTCAGTAAATGGGGGCTGACCTTTATCACGATCAAAGATTTACAGGATTACAGAAAAAACCATGATAAACTGGTCGAGCGCGTTGCCGTTACAAAGATGCCTACCCGATACGGCAACTTTACCGCATATGGCTATGTCAACAAACTCAACGGAGAACAGCACGTCGCACTGGTCAAGGGAGAAATCGGAGACGGAAAAAATCTGTTGTGCCGTGTCCACTCCGAATGCCTGACCGGGGACGCCTTCGGCTCTCTTCGCTGCGACTGCGGACAGCAGTTCGCGTCCGCAATGACGCAGATTGAACGGGAGGGTCGCGGCATCACGCTTTATATGCGGCAGGAAGGTCGCGGCATCGGGCTGATCAATAAGTTCCGGGCTTACGAATTGCAGGATCAGGGGATGGACACGCTGGAAGCAAACGAGGCGCTTGGCTTTGCGGGCGATCTGCGGGAGTATTTCATCGGCGCGCAAATTCTCCGGGACTTAGGAGCCAAGACGCTGCGCCTTCTGACCAATAATCCGGATAAAGTGTACCAACTTGCCGATTACGGCATGGAGATCATAGAGCGGGTTCCCATTCTGATGGACGCCACCCCCTACGATCTGTTTTATCTGAAAACGAAACAGGTTAAGATGGGACATATTCTGAATTACTGAAAGGAGCTTTCACAATGAATATTTTTGAAGGAAAACTGGTATCTAAAGAAATCCGGGTCGGCATTGTAGCCGCCCGCTTCAACGAATTTATTACTTCCAAACTGTTGTCTGGCACACTGGACGGTCTGAAGCGTCACGATGTATCGGAGGACAACATCGACGTGGCGTGGGTTCCCGGTGCGTTTGAAATTCCGCTGATCGCGTCGAAGATGGCGAAAAGCGGAAAATACGACGCGGTGATCTGTCTTGGTGCTGTGATCCGGGGAAGCACAAGTCATTATGATTATGTTTGCAATGAAGTGTCAAAGGGTATAGCGCAGACGGCGCTTACCAGCGGAGTCCCGGTAATGTTCGGCGTGCTCACGACGGAGAACGTTGAGCAGGCCATTGAACGCGCCGGAACCAAAGCAGGCAACAAAGGTTTTGACTGCGCGGAGAGTGCAATTGAAATGGTAAACCTGATCCACACGATAGAAAAGTAAACATACTCTGCACTAATGTTGAGGGTATTTAAAAGCCTCCAAATACCAGATGTAAGCGATACATACAACCGTAAAGATTAAGGCAATGATCTGGGTCAACACCAGCCGGCCGCTAAAAGAGGTACTTTGCCGGAAGAAATCCATGAAGAAACGGATGATCGAGTGGACCAGAATGACTCTTAAAAAGGCATAGCCGGGATAGCGCGGTTTTTTGCTCCACTGTATGGCAAAGGGCAATACGATTAGGGAAGTTATTACTTCATACAATTGACTGGGATGAACCGGCGCGGGAGTCGTGGGAAACTTCACGCCCCAAGGCAAGTTTGTCGGTGGGCCGTACAATTCACCGTTAATAAAATTGCCGATGCGGACAAAGATATGCCCGACCGTTATCGCGGGCGCTATGGCATCACCCAAACTCCAATAAGCGACATGAGCCTTTTTCGTCCAAAAGTAACCCAGAACCATCGCGGTGATAATTGCCCCGTGGGACCCCAAGCCCCCGTGGTCGACCCGGATGATTTCCGAAGGGTAAGCCATAAAATAAGAGTAATTTGAAACAACATAGGCCAAACGTGCCCCGACGATAATGGCGATGATCAGTTTAAGCAACAGGCCGTCAACTGCGTCCAGATCCATTCCGTAATTTTTGGCATTTCTTCGGGTCTGCCAATAGCCGGTCAGAAACGCCAGGGCGATTAAAACTCCATACCAATGGATCTGAAACGGTCCAAGTTTTAATAAGATACTGTTCATAGCTTATATTGTAAATTATCACACTTTTTCTTTGGAGTCAATTTTGTTATTGGTGTGAATTACAAAAGACCCTAATGTTCAGCCCTCCCGGTTTTTTATACGCCGCTCTGTGATTCGCTCGTTTCCTTTTTGCCACCGGTAAATGATATAGACAGTAACTTCTCCAAAGATGATGTGATCGAATATAGATGTAAGGCGAAAGACGGGATCAAAAGGAACCAGATGAACCGTACCTAAATTAAGGATCACACCTAAGCCGAACAGCCAGATAGTCAAACCTATGGTTAAACCTTTATACCACCAATAATCGGTTCCGAAACAGTCAAGAAATAAAATGGTCACCACGCCTATTGCTCCTCCGGTGACTGTGTCCCCCAGGAAACCGATGATCCAACCCAGCGGAAAGTATACTCCATCGGGAAGCAAATGGGCGGAAGCTGCCAGATGAGCGTAGAGGTAGTGGACAACACCAAGTTTGTAAAGAATAAAATTCGGTAAATCTTTAAAAAGACTCGCAATTATCCCTGCTATAGAACTGATTACTACTTTATCCTTTACCAATTTGGCAGATCATCCCAAACCCCAACCCTTGTCCATGTAGAATTTTTGTGGTCGATTCGGGTGCGGAGGAGTTTTCGTCTTAAAAAGACTAAAGGTAGTATGATCAATGGAGGAAATTGATATACGATTTGTCTTTCCCCGATATTTCGGCTG
>DASVMB010000097.1:0-5217 GCA_036384575.1 Bacillota bacterium | reverse complement strand
AATCGGCGCCGGGGTCATTGTCAATGGTTCGTTATACCGGGGTTATCATTTCAGCAGCGGCGAGATTGGCTATATGGTACTGGAGCGTAATTTTCTTGGAGAAGATTTCGATCAACATGGTTTTTTGGAATCCCGGGCCGCGGGACCGGCCTTCGTTCGGGGGCTTGAGAAGGAGTGGCGTTTCGGTTCAGGTCCGGATCTGGTCGGCGAGGTCCCGGAGAAAAAGGGATCTGTTACCGTCGAATATGTCATGGCTGAGGCCGGACGCGGTGATCCGGCGGCCGTCCGGGTGGTAGAGGAGATCACCGACTATATCTGTATGGGTGTTTTAAATGCCGTCACCGTCCTGGATCCGGAGATGATCGTGCTTGGTGGGGGAGTGGTTCGTGCCGGCGGACTCCTCGTGGAACGGGTTCGCGGCGTAATCGAACGGACATTGCCGTTTGCCCCGGAGATTCGTATCTCTGCATTGGGGGATGATGCTCCGCTATTAGGATGTGTTGTAGCCGGCCTTGAAGAGCTAGAACCATATTTATTGATTGATTCACCAGAGGCCGCTCGCATAAATGTGAAGTTAACATAAGGAGGATATTTTCATGAACGGGGAAATGCTGGCAGAGATTAAGCAACAACCGGAAATACTTAAGGCCACGATGGATAAGAACCGGGTTATTTTGGAGGAAGTTCGCAAGGAACTCAAGCCGAAGATTGCTTCTGGCGCCATTGATAATGTGATGATTGTAGCCCGGGGCAGTTCGGATAATGCCGCTGCGTTGGGCAAGTATCTGATCGAATCCACCTTGGGTTTACCCGTGAACTTAGCCGCGCCCTCGGTGGTTAACCTGTATCATGCCAAGCTTACGTTGGCGAAAACTTTAGTGATTGGTGTATCTCAATCCGGATCCACCAATGAAATTGTTGAATTTATGTCGAAAGTAAAGGCGGATTCCGGTTTTACCATGAGTATCACCAACAATCCCGATTCGGAACTGGCTAAACTGGGATTAGGCGCGAATCTTTTTTGCTTTGCGGGAAAGGAAAAGGTGATTGCGGCTACCAAGTCTTTTACCAGTACTGTTATGCTGTTTTACCTGATTTCAGAGGCTTTGGCGGATGAAACGGACGGGGCAAAATCGTCCGTTTTGGCTTCGATTCCCGATCTGATTCATGAGACATTGGCCATGGCTGAACCACAGATTGATGATGCCGTTGCCTGGCTGGGGCCAAGCGAGGAATGCGTCATTCTGGGTAGGGGCTTCAGTTATCCGGTGGCGCTTGAGGCCGGTTTGAAGCTTCAGGAATGTTCCTATGTCCGGGCCAAAGCATACTCGGGTGCTGATTTTCAACACGGGCCGATGGCCGTGATTCAGGAACGGTTACATTTCATTGTTTTACTGGCAGAGGGTCCGTGCTATCAGAGTATGATTGGGTTATGCCGTTTGATATTGGAACGCGGCGGGCGTCTGCTGGTCTTTGCAACTCAAGCCGAACCCGAACTTGAGGCAGAGGGAGCTAAAATCATCAAACTGCCGGCATGTTCCGAATGGGTGTCACCCTTTGTGTTCACTACTGCCGCGCAGCTGCTTGCTTATTATGTGGCCGAGGGGCGGGGGCTCAATCCCGACAGTCCGCGGTGGCTAAATAAAGTAACGGCAACAATTTAAGCCTGCACGATATCGATTAAAAAGGGCTGCGCCAATGGCGGCGCAGCCCTTTTTACCAATTTTTGTTGATCAAACCTCTATATTCCGCAAGAGTCGTAGATTCTTCTCGTACAGACGTTTAAATCCATTTCAAATAATATTTGGCAAGGTATTCGGCGGTCTGGACGGCTCCCTTGGCAGCCCCCAGTTTGGTATTGTGGGCCAGACAGACGTATTTGATTCCATTTTCAAAAAGCGGATCTTTCCGAATCCGTCCGACCGTCACCGTCATCCCGCCGCCCCGTTCCCGGTCCATTCGAGGCTGGGGCCGGAAGGGATCATCGGTCACTTCGATCAGGTGTTTTGCGGAGCTCGGCAAACCCAGTTCCACAAATTCACTGCCGTAACCAGTCATGGCCTCTTTGATTTGCTCCGGTGTAGCCGGTTTTCCGGTCTGGACATAGGCGACCACCAGATGGCCGTCGAGTACCGGTACCCGGGTGCAGGTGGCGGAGACGCCGAAAGCCGCGGGCTCGATGGTTGAACCGGTGAAGCGTCCCAAAATCTTTTGCGGTTCGCTCTCGGCTTTTGGTTCCTCTCCGGCGATATAGGGAATGACGTTCTCAGTCATGTCCATCGCCGATAATCCAGGGGTCCGACCCGCTCCCGACATGGCTTGGAGTGAAGTCATGATCACTTGTTTCACACCGAACCGGTCCAGGATCGGCTTGAGCGATACCACCAAACCGGTGGTGGTACAATTGGGCTTGGGAGCGACAAAACCTTTCCAGCCGCGCTTCTCTTGTTGGATGGCGAGCATCTGAGCTTGTTCCATATTGACCCCGCCGACCAGGATGGGTGTGTCCGATTCATACCGGAATGCGGAAGCGGTGCTGATTACCGGGGTGGTCTTGGCATAGACAGGCTCCAATTCTTTAGCGGCTGAGGCGTCGACAGTGGAAAAGATCAGATCCACGCTGGTCGGGTCGAGACGGCCGGCATCCTCCACTATCAGATCGGCCAATTGTTCCGGCATTGGTTCCGGACACCACCAGCGTGAAGCGCCGTTCGCATCCTTCAGTGCGTCCTGGTACTTTTTACCGGCCGAACGTTCCGAGGCCGCCAATTTAACAATCTGGAACCAGGGATGATTGACCAGGCTAACGATGGCTTGCTGCCCGACGATTCCGGTGGCGCCGACGATTGCAACTTTGATCATTTCAATACCCCCAATTTTGACTCATTGTATTAAAATTATTAATACTTTATCACAAGAATGCCGTTTAGGCAAAGCTTTTTATCATCATATGACGTACTTTCAAATTATACACTTTCGGAAGCATAAAATAAAGCATCCGCCTTGACATAACCTGAATCTTCCGGATTTATTTCATCCGGTAAACCGGGCCGAAAAGCTTTCAAACCTAAAGTTCCCCGCCGTTTCCGCCGATAATATTGGCAAATCAAGGATGATTGTCTCGGACTGGAATTTCTGTTTTCTGGGGGGACGATGATTGTGAAGGGATTACTGCGCGCGTATGTACCGAAGGTTTTGGGGATATGGCTCTTGATCATCATCTGCGCCGTTACTCCCGGGGCCTATGGAGCTCAAAACGATTTGGGAACCAGTATCGCTAATCTGGCTCAACTTGTGACCCGGCAGTTTGGAGTAACCGAGGCCAGAGTGGCTGCGGTTCAAGGTGATACAGTCTACCTGAATGCCGGAAGCACGAAATATATCAAGGAAGGAACACTCTTTGAGATCGTGGCTGAGGGCGCTCCGGTGACTGATCCTACGACCCGGGCCAGGATTGGGACGATTGAAACCCATGTCGCTGATGTTAAGATCATTAGTGTCCGCACGAACCTCTGTATCGGCCAAGTAATCAATAGGGGTCAAAGTACTGTGGCCACTGTACCATTGGCGGTCGGTCAAAAAGCCGTCGAGAAAGCCCGTAAATTCTCCATTGCAGTGGTGCCGTTTGAATACCTAAACTCCAAGGATGGGATCACAGCCCGTGTTGCTCAGGAATTAATGATTAACGAATTGATCAAAACCGGCCGTTTTGTAGTGGCGGACAGCCTCCGGACCGAGCAGATCGTTAAAATGCTTAGCGCCACCAGTACCCCGGGTTCCGTCAAGTTCACCAAGGAAGCGGGGAAGTTATTGGGTGTCAGCTATGTCATGTACGGTTATCTTACGGATCTTCCGGGTTTTACCGAAATTCAATGCCGGGTCCACGACTCCCGGACCGGAGCCGGAGTGGTTGCCGGCAGCGTCCAACAGGTGCCGCCTGCCCCTCAGCCGGTACCGTAAGTTCCAGGATGAACCGTTTCTTTCTATATCAAAACCAGTCGCTCGTGCATACGGCGACTGGTTTTATTTTACGCGATGTTCTCGAAAATATTTGATCGAATACGGCCATTTATAATTATCTCTTTTTACAAATAACTGTGAAGGAATGAAGCAAATTTTTATCGCCCGAAGAAACATTTCGTGTATTTGGTGATTTTCGTGGTTAAGAAGTTTCTATCTGTAAGCCTATTTTATTCACAACGAAACACACCAAAGACACGAAAATGGGAATAGCTTTAATTGCAGCCATTGAAGTATTTTATCTATCATATGTAAAAAGGTTTCCGTAGATCAACCATTATTGAAAATAAAGCTTTGTTTTATTATGATCTCAATCGACCATTCTGTTTTTAGTTCCGCGGCAGGAGAATATTACCATCCCGTAGAAATAGTTTCCATCCGTTGATTTGCCATATTTTTATTGAAAACAAATGGAAATGGCAAAAAGGGTGGGAGCATATTGAATTTAAAAAGATTCCGGTTGTTGATGGGAATCACCTTTTTACTATGCTTTGGCGTAACTTGCCGTGGGGCGGATCGGCCCGTTTCAACCGGCATGGTCCCGGTCGAGGAACAAGTTGTAACCTTGACCGCCGTGGGCGATGTGGTTATGCATACCCCAATCGTGGATTCGGCCTTTGACCCGGCAACCGGCGCATATGATTTCCGGCCGATCTTTACCGGAATAAATCAAGACCTGCTCCGTTCCGATCTGGCCGTGGGGGTACTCGAGTCTCCGCTGGCCGGTCCGGAGGAGAAATATACCGGCTACCCCCGTTTCAATGCTCCGGGAGCCATAGCCGATGCCTTAAAGTGGGCCGGATTGGATCTGGTCTTTACCGCCCACAATCACTGCCTGGACCGGGGAATTTCGGGCCTCGAGTCCACCCTGGCGTATCTGGATCAGATCGGACTGCCGTATGTCGGCGGGCAACGCCAACCAAAGCAGGCTCGTTACCGGATCGTAGCAGTCAAAGGGATACGGCTGGCATTTCTCTCGTATACTACGATCACTAATGGCATTGCTACTCCGTCCGGATGGGAGTGGGCAGTCAACCGTCTGGATTTTTCGAGGGTGGCCGAAGATATAGCAGCCGCCAAGCGTAACGGGGCGGATGGAATCATCATGGCCATGCATACCGGAACCGAGTATCAACGTCAACCCTCACCCGATCAACGAAAATTGATCGATCGTTTACTGGATATGGGCGTAGATAT
>DASVMB010000096.1:0-2796 GCA_036384575.1 Bacillota bacterium | reverse complement strand
ATAGAGAACTTGGATTCACCGAGGTTTACAGGGATAGTAAAGGACAACTCATAATGAAATATCTTTTGTAAGAAGTGCTTCCTAACATGCATTTTGCATCGGAATGTTTTACTAAAAGTAAGTCTGTATGAATAAAGCAATGGCTAGTCCCATCGCGCCGGCGGCAATGACCACGCGCAGCACTTTGGAAGAAACATGGCGCACAATCGACGGGCCAATGGTTCCGCCAATGAAAAATCCGGCGGCCAACGGCGCCGCCGCCAGCCAATCGATATGGGAGCGAAAGATATAGATCAGAGTGGCGACCAGGTTTGCAGCGCCTAATGATACGTTTTTCAGCGCGTTATACTCAGCAAATTCCGCATGGCTTGTCGCCGAGAGAATTGCCAGCATCACAACGCCGCCAGCCGCGCCAAAATACCCTGTATAAGCCCCGACGAGAAAGATGGCTATACTATATGCGGCAACAGCTGCTTTGCTGCGAAGCTCACGGTCTCCAGTTTCAGCGCTCGCGGCAACCAACGGTCGCTGTTGATCAAGAGCAGCCTGCTTGGGACGCAAAATCAGCAAAGCTGCGCCCAAGATAAAGAAAGGAACAATATGTTCAAATGTTGCCGCCGGGGCCACCAATAAAAGCATACTTCCACAGAGACTTCCGCCTACTGTAAGCGGCAGCAGTTTGAAAAGTTCGCGGCCATGGCCGCGTAATTCGCGTCTTGAAGATACTCCGGACCCCACTCCTGTAAATATAAGTGCGGCAGTGTTTGTGACATTGGCATAAACTGGAGGTATGCCTACGGCAAGCAATGCCGGATAGGAAATGAGGGAGGCCAGTCCTGCAGCCGAACTGGTAATCCCAGCCAAGATTCCAGCCGGAAAAAGAATGAATAAATAGTGCCCTAACATGATTGCTCTTTACTTTCCAAATTAGTTTGTCAAAAATGATACGGCTATGCTGACCCGATTGCGTAGCCTACAAGGAAAAGCAGAAATTCTTTTTTCCCCAGTAATAGTACTTATTATATCGTACTATTTTGTAAATACAAGTTGATCATCGTTGAAGAAATCATCGATTCCGACCCCGAATATAGGAGCGTCCGGATGAACTAATCTAATATAACACCCCATTCCCCCAAATATGGACCCGCAAATCCACTTGAAAATCAACTGTCGAATAGACTTTTTTCCAATCGATCCGGTTCCAAACCTGAAGATGTTGCACTCGTAACTGTTCCCCAAAATCGAGAATATCCGAATTAAAGCCCTGCAATTTGTGGATGACTGCGCTGATTTTTGGATTGATCACTCTTTTAACGTTTCGTTCCAAATTCCGAATATCCGCCGGAGTGGTCTCCCGGTGACCCCAGCCCGCCAGTTCATCCATTTGTCCGTAAAGATCAATTTTTAATTTAAAAAAAGGCCGGTTATTTTTTAATAATACTTTGATCCGCGACTTACTCGACAAATTGCGAAAAGCGATTTTGCTATCGCGCGCGTGCGCGCGGGGGATCGGGACGGTTAGAGTCCCCTTTTTCATGAACCCGGTGATGATTCCGGCCATTTGTGCTTCCTCGCCGGTTAACTCTCCGGTAAGACGATCTTTATTAAACACCGCCAAGCCTTCTTCAATGAAAATACCTTCAGCTTGGTCAACACTGATTAAAGGAGCATAGGGATCTTTCGTCTCATGGACCAGCTTTTGCTCAAACTGCCAGATGGGGATAAAAAAAGTCCGGTTATATTTCACAATTGCCTGAGCCGACTGGCCGAACATCAATCCTGGTAAAGTCCGCTCCACTGGAGCGAAAGTCAGAATATCCCTGGCGGTATAATTTTTGGTGACAAAAATCAATGCTTGCGGCGGCGCTTTGGGGTTGCGGGCTAAAAATTCCAGTAAAGGTTCGACCCCGCGCCGGGCGGCATCTGCTCCGATGATGATGGATTTGTTTTGTTGAATGACTAAATCCCGGTAGGCTTTGGTCTGCATATTATTAAAAGCATCGCCGACCGTTGATCCGGCTAAACTGATGGTACTGAATACTTTTCCTTCCTCTGCGCCTTTGATGCCCGGTGGGAGCATTTTTTGCGGCAAGGGAATTTGGACGGAGATCATCACTTTGTCCCGGGGTAAGGCATCAATTCCAATAGTGGTGGCGAAGGAGCGCCGGTCAACCTCCTCAAAGTCCCAACAACCTGCAAGCATTAGTGGTATTAAACTAATGATTATCAAACGAAATATAAGCTTCACGGCAGTTTTCCTCTTGTAAGAGAGATTAAAATTCATTGGGAATATAGGTCTTTGACCCTATTCCTGTAATTTATCATCTATTTTCACACTTCACACTTTCCTGTTATACCCCGGATCAGAGCCATCCCATAGACGATTAATGGATAGCCAATGAGCGGCGCCATCACCCAAACCCGGTAAACTGAAAATATGCGCGTGACCAAAGACATATTGGGCGGCAATAAACCAGCCGCGCCAACCACAGCTAACAGGATTAAAACCAGAAGGCGATAATTGAAACGCGGAAACATCTGCTGGACTCCTCCAGCCACCAGATAAAAATTAAAAGCCATGCTACATAGAAACATAGTTAACCATACTACCAAAAACAGCGGACCGATCTGCTCTAAAACGAGATAAGGGATATTGATCCGCTGAACTAAAGCTAAATTAGACCAAGCGAACCGCTGGAGGAAGGTTGCTCCGAATACCCCGATGGTCCCCAGGATCTCCAACAAAAAGAGCAGCGAAACGCTGCCGGCGGCTCCGAAGATGGTGGCGGATAATTT
>DASVMB010000095.1:0-4479 GCA_036384575.1 Bacillota bacterium | reverse complement strand
CTCCCAGACCCGCATAGATCAGCGGCAGTTCCACGTTTTGAAGGGCGGTCAGGTTGGAAAGCAGATTAAAAGACTGAAAGACGAAGCCAATCTCCCGGATCCTGAGTCTCGCTTGTTCAACCTCGTTCAGCTTGGCCACTTCGCTGCCGTTCAACCGGTATGAGCCGGCGCTGGGCTGATCCAGGCAGCCGATGATATTCATGAACGTCGATTTTCCGGAGCCGGACGGGCCCATGATGGCAACCATTGCGCCTTCATCCACGCTCAATGAAACCTTGTCCAAGGCCCGGACTTCGGTATCTCCCATTTGATAGATCTTCGCAAGATTTTCAATCGCGATCATCCCGCTCACCTGCCTACCGGACCGCCCATTGGCCCACCCATCGGACCGCCCATGGGTCCGCCCATCATGCCGCTATTTGACTGGCTTTTACCGGATTCGCCAGTTCCGCTTTGACTGGCCGCCTGAATGACCGGTACTGCGACCTGTTCATTCTCGGCCAGACCCGATAAAACTTCCACCTGATCGGAACTCTGGAATCCCAATTGAACTTTTTTGGTAACTAATCGTCCCTGATTCAGGACTTGTACTACGGTCTGCCCGTTTTCCTCTCGTACCGCCCGCGAGGGTACGGCCAGCACATTCGGGTGAGAATCTACCATAATCGTTACATCCACCGTCATTCCGGATTTCAAAAGATTATTCAATTTACCCGGAGTCTTCGGCTTAATCACCACCGGGAAGGTTACTACTCCGGAACTGGTGGTTCCGGTGCTGCCGAACGAATCAACTATCCCTTGAATCGTGGTGCGGTTTTGATCGTTGGCACTGATCGAAGCCTCAAGACCCATCTTCATCAAACCAATATCACCCTGGTCGACATTGACTTCGACCCGGATGGCGCTATCGCCGCATAAGGTTAAGAGCTGGGTCGCGGTTGTAACCGCCTCCTCCAGCTTTACATCAATCCAGGAGATACTGGCGTCAAACGGAGCCCGGACTAAAACATTATTATCATTATCCACCCCGTTCTTGGTCAGGGATTCCAGTTTCAATCGATACTCATTCACTTGTTCCTGGTATTGCCGGACTTTGCTTTGAGCATTTTCCATCGCATCGATAGTTGTCCCCTGGGCTTTATAAAGAACCGTCTCGCGTTCCAATGCTTTTTTCGCCACGGTCAGATTGTCCTGTGCCTGTTCCAGTGAAGATTTCCAGTTCGATGAGTAATTTACCATTTCCGCATCGTCCAGTTGCAAAATCATCATTACATCGCCTTTATGTACCGGATCGCCGGGTTTGACCAGAATCTTTTTGACTGTCGCGTTATAAGGCGGGTAAATGGAAGCGTTTTTCTCTAACACCACATTGCCGGTGGCGTTGATCCGGTCGCTCAAGTCCATGCGTCGTACCGATGTGAGATCATACTTACCCGTGGTTTCAGCCTTCGCTGTTTGCAGATGCTCCTTTACCACCAACCAACCTGCGGCTAGAACAATCAATAAAATCATCGCCGTGATGCTCGCGCGCGCCATACTCTTTTTCATGAATGTTTCTCCTCCAATTGATCGAATGGGTATAAATCTCCGACTGCCTTTTTCAGTTTCTGTAGCGTCAGGTATCTGTCCCATCCCGATCTAACGGCAGTGATCCGGGCCGATGCCGCGTCCTGCTCCGCCGTAGCCAGGTCGATACATGTGATTGCGCCCAGTTGCTCCTGTAGCCGTTTAATCTCCAGATCTTTTTCATAATAAGGCAATGCCTTTTGATTCGTTTCATACTCTTTGACAGCCAACTGATAATCTGCCAGGGCTTGTTTTACTTCGAGCAAGATTGCCTGACGCTCCTTTTCCAGATCCAGCCTGGCATTGTCCAAGTTGTATCGGGATTGATTCGTGTCATTCGCGGCGCTGCCAAAATCTACACTCCAGCTCAATTTCAAGGTAAAATAATTTTGATTGTTCCCATAATAACCCTGACTGTTATCCGTACCTGAGAGTACATCCGCCTGGGATTGATCGGACCCGGACTGTTCGGCCGCAAACCAGGAAAGATCACCGTTTGTAAATTCATAGTTCAACCCCAAACTGCGAGTCTCACTTTGGCTGTTGTAGCCCAAGGAGACCGTAGGCAATTCGGCGTTTCTGGCTTGCGCCCAAACCCGTTGGGCTTTTTTGATATTGATCTCTGCCTTTTGCAACTCCAGCCGACGTTTTAGCGCCTTTTCCTGTAACGCGTCGAGTTTTAGATCCATAGCATCCGGTGAGAGTGTCGTCTCCGCCAAATCTAGATTCACGAGATCCTCTAGCCCAATTTGATTGGCAAGTTTTTGGCGGGCAATTTCCAGTTCGGAACGGTCTTTCTCCAGATTGAACTCGGCTTGATTTAAAAAATTTTCGATCTTCAGTTGATCAGGTTTGGTAATCTTGCCTAAGTTTAATTGTTGGATGGCCAGAGCGCTAGCTTTCCTCTGCTTCTCCAGCGCTTCTGTTTGGAGTTTCAAAACTTGCTGCGCTTTTAAGACGTTACAATAATCCTCGCAGGTATTACAAATGATTTCAGCCTGCTTGATTTGGAGCGCAGCCTCAGCGCTTACTTGATCCCAACCGGCCGCGGCGATACCGGAGACGATTTTTTGACCGTATAGATTCCAGGTGGTTGGAATTGTCTCCTGGATGACTATCTGAAAGGAGTTGGGATAGGTATCATTCGCCGCTTGATACCGATATTGGCCCCCGATATCCGCTTTGGGGAAGATCTTCACGGCCTCGTTCCTAACGGCCAATTTGGCTACTTCCAAATCATTCATGGCGGCCTTGATCTGATAATCGGCTTTCAATGCCATCTGCACCGCTTGATCCAGGGTTAAGGTATCCGGTTCAGCGGATACCGTTAATCCGGATCCAAGTATGCCGAACAGCAGTAAGGCAAGGCATAACACCCTCTGCAACATGGGCTTTCTCTCCAAAGTAAATCCCCTACTTTTTCTGGTTATTTTCTCCGGTGCTTTCCCGGAGCAATGCAACGATGAACCGATCGACACGGCGGCTGATTCGTAAAACACGGGGGGAAGATAATCCGTAACGTTTTACACTTTTTTTCAGCACATCTCGATAAATAGCCAATTGAATCTCACTGTCCCTGCTCATATGAGCCTCCTTCCCGCCTGTTCTTCCCGTTTCTTGATATTTATTCTAAATCGCCCATGTGTTCATTCTGTGAACATTCCGTGTTGTTACCGGGATACTTTGGAATTTTTTTCATGAAATTTCGTGTGTTCCGTTGTTGATTCTCAACCTATGGAAGTCTCTTGAACGCCGGAGAAAGTTGGTCATAAAAAAAGACCAGGAAAATACCCTGATCTATACGTAGTCTATGATTCACCATATCGTTTCAAGCTACCATCTACCCAAGTGTCCGTTTTCGATATTCGAGCGGTGTCATTTGGGTGATCGACTTAAACACCCTGCCGAATTGGGCAATACTCCCGAATCCCGTTTCCCCGGCGATTTGAATCACCTTAAGCCTGGTTTCACGGAGATACCTTTCGGCCTCTTTGACCCGGACATGATTCAAATAGTCGACCAAGTTGAAACCGGTGACTTTCTTGAAATTACGGCTAAGGTAATAAGGGCTGACAAAAAAACGTTTGGCGAGCGCGGTAAGGGTCAAGTCTTCCGCATAATGTTGATTGATATAGCGGACGATGGCCGAGACTTTTTTATGAGTCGGACTCAGGTACGCACTGGGGTCGATTCCCTCCTGTTCCCGGCTGCGGTATACGTAGATCAATATCTGCATCAATAGCGCGCGCAGTAACGTTTCACAACCGGGCCGGCGCTCCTTGGCCTCCCGCAACATCTGAAGGAAGAGTCCCTCCACCAACTGTTGCTCCTCGAAACTCAACCGGAATACCGGAGCTTTCTTACCAAGCGCGGTGAGTATTGTCCCGATCTCCGGATCTCTTGCGGTTTGAAGAAAGCCCTCGCTAAATTTGATGAGCATCCTTTCATGATTGGGCAATCCGGTATCGGTGGTCTTGTGGAGCTCAAACGCGGGAATCAGGACCAAATTTCCCTGTCCGACCAGAAAAGTTCGGTCTTTGATGAAGTAGTTCCGTTCTCCGGAGTATAAATAATAGAGTTCGTGCTGATTGTGAAAATGCTCCTCAGCCATATCGTAATGACCGGTTACCTTATGCCGGGATATAATCAAGGTTCGCGATGGATCCTGATAATCGATACGACCGTCCGTCATCAAATCACCTGTTCCGAATAGTTGATATCCCATTGATTCGCGAAAGAATCACATCCGGAAAGCGCTGCCGGTTCCTTTAAAGCAAAACATGCAAATCTATATCTCAATTTGACAAAAACCGCGCAGCAATTTCCGGGTTGTCCAGATATAATGGAAATAGTTCATTGTCGAATATCCGAAGTCATAAGTAGAGTCAATTAGGCAACAGGCGCGAGGCATGA
>DASVMB010000094.1:0-6171 GCA_036384575.1 Bacillota bacterium | reverse complement strand
GTTGAACTGGCGTTTTAAATAAGAGATATATCGGATTCCCACCCTTAGGTTTTTATCCGGATCCAGCAAGTCCTTTGATGAAAAATCCTGCCAATTCAATTCTCTTGCAACTCCGGCCCCTGTTTCGGGCATGATTTGCATCAACCCCAAAGCTCCTTTATGGGACTTGGCCAAGGTGTCAAAACGACTTTCCGTAAAGACAATGGCGCTGATCATCGCCGGATTAACCTGGTTCTCCCTACTGTAAGCAACGATCTGATTCCCGTATTCCATCACAAAAAAAAGGCGTAAGATTGGCTTATGCCATAAAACCACCAAAAAGGCGGTCAGGATCACCAGCTTCTTATAGGTGAACGTACGCTGTTTCAAATCAACTCTCCTTGAATAGGCAAGAGACAAGAGGCACTAGGCAAAAGGGGAATGAATTAACCATTTGGAGAAGTTTGCCTCTCATTGTTACCGCGTGCCCCACAGGGCGCGATGACTATTAGCAACTCACCCCCGACCCCTCCCTTTTCAGAAAGAGAGGTCACGTTAAAACGCGGTGCAGGGTTATACTGAAAGTATAAGGTTAACGCAGGGTGAGTTGCATCGTACCTGTTGCCTATTGCCTGTTACCTGTTGCCTAGTTCCTGTTACCTGCTCCTACTGTCCATCCCAAGTTCTGAAGTAACTTAGACACTTGAATCTCAAGATCCTGCAAGTTGCCTGAGTTTTGGATCACCGCGTCGGCCTTTGCCTCCTTGAGCGCAAGTGGCCATTGGGAATCGACCCGTGCCTGTGCCTCGACTTTGCTTAAGCCGTCTCGTTCCTGCAAACGTTTTAGTTGCGCATGGGTCGGGGCGCTTACTACCCAAATATAGTCAAATTGATCTTCCATCCCGGCTTCAAAAAGTAACGGGACTTCCACGGCCATCAGCTTAATACACCCATCCGCCGCCTGCTTTAGCCTTGTTTGAATCTCCCGGATCACCGTCGGGTGAATGATCGCTTCCAGTCTATGACGAGCTTCGGGATTATTAAAAACTATCCGGCCCAATTTTCTCCGGTCGATTTCACCATTGAAATCCAGAATATCCTTACCGAAACTCTGGATTACCAACATGAAAGTATCGGTACCGGTTTCCAGGGCCCGGTGGGCAACTTCATCCGCATTCAAAACCGGGACATCCATCCGTTTCAAAAGATCCGCCACACTCGATTTACCCGTGGCGATTCCGCCGGTTAAACCAATGCTTTGCATAAAAACCCCCTCGAAAGGTCAAAACTCAACTACTTCTGGCATTTAGGACAAAAATGGGTTCCTCTACCGCCCACGAATGTTTTGATGATGGTGGTACCGCACTTGAGGCAGGCTTGATCCTCCCTATCATAAACCTGTAAGTGCTCCTGGTTGGAGCCGGGATTCCCATCGCCGTCGCGATAATTCCGCTTGGTAGTACCGCGGTTTTGGATTCCCTCCTCCAATACCCGGCGGATGGCATGAAACAAGTTCTTGAGCTCCGAACCGCTTAAGGAATCGGCCGGCCGCTCGGGATGAATCCCCGCTGTGAATAAAGCCTCATCCGCGTATATATTCCCCATTCCCGCCAGTATCTCTTGATTTAATAAGGCCTTCTTTATGGCCAGATGCCGCCGGGCCAGTCGTTTCTTAAGCTCATCCGCTGTGAAGTCCGGATCCAGCGGTTCCGGTCCGAGTTTTGTAAGGCCTCCGGGTAATGAATCCTCAGGGCTGCAAAATATCCGGCCGAACTTCCGTTGATCGCAGAACCTCAGCTCCGTTCCGTTATCCAGTTGCAGGCGGAGATAGGTTGCCGGTGCCTCCGGTTCATCTTGAGGTACCACGGCCAATTGGCCGGTCATCCGTAGGTGTATTCCAATGATGCGTTCCCCGGAAAGATGAATTAACAAATATTTACCCCGCCGGGTAATTCGCAAAATATTCCGATTCCGGATACAGGCGAAAAAATCCGGTTCGGACTGACCCTGGATGAGCTTGGGGTGATAAACCGCACCACCCCGAATGGTTCGTCCGACCAGTTTGGGTTCGAGGGTACGGCGGATCGTTTCTACTTCCGGGAGTTCCGGCATAATTGTTTTCTCCTAGATTAAAAGTCGAAAGTCCAAAGTTAATTAAGGCATGAGGCGTGAGTAATTATAAGTTTTACTCTAGTCCAAATCAACTCACCCCCGTCCCCTCTCTTTTCAGAAAGAGAGGTCGCGTTAAAACGCGGCGTAGGGTTATACTGATAGCTCCAGGCTGACGCGGGGTGAGTTACCCGTGCCTCACGCCTCTCGCCTCTTGTCTCATGCCTTTAAAACTCAACCGGGACCATCTCGCACCAATCAGTCCCCTTCTTGAATGCCACTGTGAGTGGAACCGATAGGTCAACGGCATGTTCCATGGCAGGCTGAACAATGGCGGCAAGTTCGCGCCAGTTCTTTTCGGATACCTCAAAAACCAATTCATCGTGGACCTGGAGTAGTAACTTTCCTAACTCCGGTTCCGCAGCTAACCGCTCCTCGATCCGTACCATCGCCAATTTAATGATATCCGCGGCTGTGCCTTGGATCGGAGTATTCCGCGCAGTACGCTCAGCAAATGAGCGCAGGGTAAAGTTTCTTGAGTATAAATCGGGTAACTTCCGGATCCGTCCCAATAGGGTCCGGGCTTCCCCCGTAGCCTTGGCGGTTTCGATCAATTGGTTGACATAGTCCTGAACTCCGGGATAACGGGAGAAATAGGTCTCAATAAATATCTCCGCCTCTTTCCGGCTGACACCGATGTTTTTAGCCAGCCCGAAACCGCTGATTCCATAAATGATCCCAAAATTGACCGCTTTGGCCTTATCACGCATCTCCCTGGTAACCTCGGTAACGGGAACACCGTAAACCGCGGCGGCGGTGAAACGATGAATATCGTCTCCTTTGATGAACGCCTCCCGGAAAGCGGGATCCTGAGAGAAATGAGCCATAATCCGCAGCTCAATCTGGGAATAATCCGCCGAAAGCAGACAATTTCCTTCCTCTGCCACGAAAGCGCGCCGGATCATCCGGCCTTCCTCGGAACGGATCGGGATGTTCTGCAAATTGGGTTCAGTGCTTGATAATCTCCCGGTGGTGGTTACTGCCTGGTTGAATGTGGTGTGTACACGGCCATCCCGGGGATGAATCAAAGTGATCAGCGAATCAATATACGTGGACTGCAGCTTCTGATTCTGCCGGTACTCCAGGATTTGGGGAATGATCGGATGCGCCTCGGCTAAAGAATCCAAAACCTCCGCATCCGTGGAATAACCGGTTTTCGTTTTTTTCGGAGCTTTCAATCCCAACTTCTCAAAGAGCAGCGCCCCTAATTGTTTGGGGGAGTTGATATTGAACTCCTCACCAGCCAGACGGTAAATTTCAACTTCCAGTTCCTTCTCCCGAAGCTTGAGTGTTTTTCCGTAACCGCGCAAACTTTCGGGATCGACCTTCACTCCGGTTCGTTCCATGCTGAATAATACTTTTACCAGCGGCAGCTCAACATCATAATAAAGCGATTTTAATGATGCCGTTTCAGACGTTTCTTCCTTAAGCTGCTCCTGAAAGACGGATAGTAACCCTCTGATTCCGGCGATTCGGCCGCCGGTGATCCGGGCCAAGGCATCCGACTTTATATCTTCCGGCAGATTGAACACTGGGAAAAGCTTACTCCGCTCATTTCGCCATCCGGGGATTGAAAGTCCGAGATAGGTTTGGCAGAGTGCCTCCAGTTCCAAATCACCGCTACCGGCGCTGATTAAATATCCTGCAATCATGGTGTCTTCAAAGGGGCCTGCCAGTGTGATTCCTAATCCGGCTGCAATCTGCATCTGCTTTTTTAGGTCATGGCCAATCTTAACCACCCCGGGATCAGCCAGCATCCTCCGGAGTGATTCCGGAATGGTGCCGCCGGAGTCCATCGGGTAGAACCAGTTCTCTCCGGGTTCTGCCGTTCCAAGGCCTAAACCCAATGGTTTAATCTGTACCCAGTTGGCTGCCGCGGTACAGAACTGAAGATAGCAGGATTTTTGCTGTTCGATCCGGGTGAGAACCGGAGTCAAGCTTGTCTCATCTATGGATTTAACTTGAAATTCAATCTCCCGGAGCCGTGTTTCCACCGGTGCAGCGTTTCCGGAAAGTTTCCTGACCAATGAATTAAACTCGTTCTCCTGACAGAAACGGAGTAATTCCTGGGAATCATAATCCAGATGCCGGCAACACATTGGTAAATCCAGCGGCAAGTCGAGATTGGTCACAATCCGTGCCAGATGGCGACTGAGAAATGCCTGTTCCTTGTACTTCCCGAGCAATTCCCGGTCGTGCGCCCGGGAAATCTCATCCAGGTGATCATAAACGGCCTCCAGGGAAGAATATTCATGCAAATAACGAAGGGCAGTCTTTTCACCGACACCCGGAACTCCCGGAATATTATCCGAGGCATCCCCCATTAGACCTTTCAAGTCGACCAGTTGCTCCGGTCGAAGCTGGTACCGTTCTTGAATATAGGCTTCATCTACCCGATCCAACTCGGTAATCCCCTTCCGGGTATAGAGCACTTTGATTCCGGGATCTACCAGTTGAAAGGAATCCCGGTCCCCTGTGACAATCTCCACTTTCAACCCTTGGGACGAGGCCTTTTTGGCGAAGGTTCCGATCAGATCGTCCGCCTCAAAACCGGGCATTTCATAAACAGGGATCCGCATGATCTCAAGCAGCCGACGAATGAGGGGAATTTGTGACTTGAGCGAATCTTCCATCTTGAGTCGCTGCCCTTTATACGCCGTGTACTCCTGGTGCCTGAATGTCGGGGCCGCAACATCAAAAGCGGCCAAAAAATAATCCGGTTTGGCTTCTTCCAAAAGCTTTAAAAGCATCATCGCCATTCCGTAAACCGCATTTGTGGGCTGACCATTACTGGTGGTAAGCGGCGGCAACGCAAAAAACGCCCGGTTGGCCAGGCTATACCCGTCGATGATCATCAGTCTCTTCCCCAAAATAGCCCCTCCCTTGCTTTTTCAAACGTCCCAAACCCTATTTTTCACCAATTTGCAATCAACATCGAACAATCGGATGCAAATCGGTCTGTTTACAAGTGCCTTTTATTTATAGCGCATGCTTATTCCATTAAAAGCGACAGAAAGCGACATCGTATTAGTTGCCGGATAAAAAATCGCGGCCGATCAGCGCCGCTCCCACCGCGTTGTCGCTGGAGAGTTCCCGGGAACCAAAGTAAAAGTTCAGTCCCTCACGGGTTCCGGCGTCTGTTAAGTAAGTCCGGATCATCTGATTGGCTGAAACGCCTCCAACAGCCAATACCTGATTAACCCCGTAAATTTCTGCGGCACGCCGGGTAACCATAAATAAACTCCTGCCGATACATTCCAAAACCGCATAGGCCAAACTCGCCCCTGTGCCGGAACGAAGCGCACGTTCCGCGGCGCTAGCCGGACCTGAAAAGCTTAAACTTAAACCATCCACCGCAACCGGGAGATGAATTTCCGGATTAGTCCGCTCCGCCATGCGTTCTAACTCCGGGCCTGCCGGAAAACCCGTCCCCAAAGCCACCCCGATCCGGTCGATAAACTGCCCCACATGAAGATCACTGGAACCGCCGACCTTCTGAATGGTGAATCCCGGGTGGTCGGGCCGAACGAGGAGCAACTCCGTGGTTCCGCCCGAGATATGCCAGGCCAAAAAATCCCCTTTAAGCTCCGGATTTCCCGCTAAACCGGCACGAATATGGCCTTCCTGATGACTGGTGCTTATGAATGGGATACCGTAAAGACCGGCCAGAGTCTGGCCAAATGAGGCTCCGGCCCTAAAAACCGGGAGATAAGAATCGGGCGCCGGGCGCGGTGTAACTGAAGCGCAGACCGCATCCAAATTTGGAGGTTGCTTGGGTGCCCAACGATCCGTTGCCAAGAGAAGCGGGAGATTTTGCAGATGCTGAAACAAAGCCTCGGATTGACGAAGTCCCCGCCCGCCGGAAGCCACTTCCAGCAGGCTGCGGCTGTCCAGGAGAATATTGCCCTCAGACGTGACGAGGGCTAGAGAAGTGGTATAACAGCTCGTATCAATTCCAATAATCATTCTGCAATGAATCCGGTTTTTGCCGTTTTTTCACAAAAAGGCCCATGAAAAAAAAGG
>DASVMB010000093.1:0-13742 GCA_036384575.1 Bacillota bacterium | reverse complement strand
GATGATCATGGTTGCGGAACTGCTGATCCCGTTTTTAACATTACTCATCTATGGGACCGGCGCTTCCTTTCCCGGCTGGTCCATCTACGAAATGCTTTTGTTGCAGGGAATCTTTATGCTCTCGCGAGGTGTGGCGGGTCTTTTATTCTTTGGGGTGGTATGGAACACCCTTGATCGGGTCAGGGAGGGCACTTATGACTTGTTGTTGATCAAGCCCAGATCCGTGCTGTTTTTGGCAGTAGCCACCGGTTTTGAGCCGGATAGTATCGGTACCATTGCCGGCGGGCTGATGGTGATGGGATTTTCCTTACGTAATCTCACGGCTCCGGGAATGTGGGAGTGGCTCGAGTTTTTGGTGCTTTTCCTCTTCTCGGTAATGGTACTTTTTTCATTTGCGCTCTTCATGGCGGGCAGTGTATTCAAATGGGTCGGTAATAGCCGGGTTTATGAGATTTTCGATAGTACCACCGCCTTCGGGAATTACCCGCGGTCGATCTTCTCCCGGTGGTTTCAGGCGATCATCTCGTATATTCTGCCCTTGGCGGCAATTGGTTTTTTCCCTGCAGCCGTGTTGCTTGGAAAACCGACCGACGGAATATTTGCGACGATGTTTGTATGTCTGGTGTTCGTAGGATTGAGCCTTGCCTTTTGGCGATGGATGCTTTCGAAGTACACCAGCGCGGGAGGATGAGGATTTCGCGATGAAAATCATTCAAGTCAGGGATTTACGAAAGACATATCTTACCTACGAGCGGGGAAGTTCATTTCTGGAAACCGTAAAAAGTTTGGTGGTTCGAAAACCGATTGCGATTGATGCCGTAAAAGGAATCACCTTTGATGTTGAACAAGGTGAACTTCTGGGGTTTCTGGGACCCAACGGGGCCGGAAAATCTACCACTTTAAAAATCCTTACCGGGGTTCTGTTCCCGACTGCCGGTGAGGTGGATGTCATGGGATATACACCCTGGCGGCAGCGGCGCAAATATGTTGCCAATATCGGGGCGGTATTCGGGCAAAAGTCGCAACTTATCTGGGACATTCCGCCGCTGGACTCCTTTATAATGAACAAAGCGATTTATGAGATCGCGGATTCCGATTTTAAGAAACGGCTGGAAGAGATGATCAACCTGCTCGGAGTGGAGGGAGTCATCCGTAAACCTACCCGGCAGCTTTCCTTGGGGGAACGGATGAAGTGCGAATTTATCATGGCGATGCTCCATAATCCCAAGATCGTCTTTCTCGATGAACCCACTATCGGATTGGACGTGATCGCCAAGGACCGGATCCGCGAGTTCATCCTGGAACGGAATCGAACCGGCACAACCTTTATCCTTACCACTCATGACCTTGATGATGTGGAACGTCTGGCCCGCCGGGTGATTGTAGTGAACCACGGCGAGATCGTATTTGACGACGGTTTGGAGGCATTGCACGGATTTTCCGGTCATCAAAAGTTCGTCAGCCTTTCGACCCAAAAACCGCTGCCGGATTTTACAACCATGCCCGGTGTGACGGTAACCGGTCAACCCTCACAGTATAATGCGGAGCTAGAGTTGGATATGGGAAAGATCGAGCTGAACTGTTTTATTCAAGCAGTCAACGAGAGTTACGTTATCAACGATCTGACCATCGGAGAACCGCCGATTGAAAACATCATCAAGGAGCTGTATATGAAGAAAAATGAATAGGCCGTCCAATAGGGAGCATGGTCACTGCGGGGTATTGTGAATTCGAGCAGCGATCAATTATTTTAGGGTTTTAATCCTTTTAAATCATTCGTTTCGACTTCCACGACAAGCGGCATGAAGTCGTTGCAATACTTCTGGCAGTAGTGGGGCGAATCTTCGGTAAAATAGTAGTAGTTTTTATACTTGGATGCAAATATTTTGCCTGCACCCCTCGATTCTTGACACATAATAAGTGCGCACGTATAATGTAATTGTAAGTGAGGTATATATAATTTGGGCAGTCGTCTTTAAGGGATTGTTCATTTGCCGAGCTGGCGATGACGAAGGAGCATTGATATGCGATGAAAAATATCACGATTTCTTTGGATGATGAACTATTAAAAGAAGGCCGGGAGTATGCCAGACGACATAATACATCATTAAACGCTTTAATCCGAAAATTGCTGGCGCAGACGGTTTTACCGAACTCTCAAAACTGGCTCGAGGAATGTTTTGCCTTAATGGATCAAGCGAATGCCAACTCCCGGGGGCAAAAGTGGAATCGCGAGGACTTATACGATGTCTAAAATTTTCATTGATACCAATATTTTAGTTTATGCCATGGATGGAGCCGATCCGCTGAAACAAAAGCAATCTCGGTTTCTGCTTCAGGAACTGCAGGAAAATTCCAATACGGGTGTTATTTCTACCCAAGTATTACAGGAGTTTTATGTAACGGCAACTAAAAAATTAAACTTGGATCCGATTCTCGTCAAAAGCATTCTCCGTGCTTTTGAAAACTTTGAGGTCGTGGTGATTGGCCCGGATTTGATCGAATCCGCGGTTGACTGCAGTGTGCTAAACCAGATTTCTTTCTGGGACGCTCTGGTTGTTGTCAGCGCCGAAAGCGCTTGCTGCGAAAGAATACTGAGTGAAGACTTGAACAGCGGCCAGATTATCCGGGGAGTAAAGATCGCAAATCCGTTTTTCAAGCCGGACCGGTTGAATGAAGCCGGAGAGTTTTATCAATTGAAAACCCCGAAACGACGCTGTTAAAAGGGATTTTTACGAGACCATGTACCTCAATGAACGTTGGAGTGTCCGGGTCTTAAAAGACCACATCGCTGCCATGCTTTATGAAGGGACCGCGAATGGATGTGAAGATTCGGCCCGCCGGTTTTTTCTTGTATCCGTAAAGCTGCTAGGTTGACCGGCGGAGTCCCAGATCTTCAAAAAAAGCTCCAGGTGGGCACCCTCTGTTAAAAACCTCCCGAGTTATTCGGGAGGTTTGTTTTTATTATTTTGGTAATTTCTTTATCGCTTCCTTTGAGTCCATCCGGTGTGGCTGTGTTATAGGGGGAGAGTAGTTACGGCGTTTTCATGAAATGGAAGTTCATTTTGGGAGAGATTCCGATCGAAAGTTTCCTCTGGATCTAAAATAAGGATGTTATTTCTTAAGTTTTCGTAACTTGTTTGTTACAGATTACTTTTATATACTTTAAACAGATAAAAGAATCTTCATTTGAACTGATATATTATCTTACTCCTATTCAATATACCTTTACCGGCTTTAAGAAGTCACAGGACGGGAGGTGGAACATTGATGGTCTAATTAATAAATCATCATCGCCAATTGGTGAGGAGTTTATTAAATGCCGGATTTACATGAATCTACTCAAATCACAATTAAAACGGGGGGTCCTTATGAGAAAGTCAATGTTAATAATACTGAGTCTAATGCTGATACTGGCTTTGATAATCCCGGTTTCGGCAAATTCTAAATCGGTTACGCTGCGATTTTCTTGGTGGGGCGGCGATACCCGGCACCAGGCGACCCTTGAAGCGATCAAGTTGTACATGAAATTGAATAAAGGGGTTACGATTGAACCCGAGTACAGCGGTTTTTCCGGCTATTACCAAAAGCTGGTCACCCAGTTGGCATCCGACACGGCTCCGGATATCTTCCAGTCCGATCAAGGCTGGACGACGGAGTTCAACAACCGCGGCGATGTTTTTGCCAACTTAAATGATTTAAAAAGTTACCTTCATACGAACAAACTTAACAAGTCAATGCTTGACGATTATTGTGTAAGGGATGGCAAACTTGTTGTCCTGCCGTTGGGATATAACGGAACAGTCTTTCTCTATAACAAGAGTCTTATGGAGCCTTACATTGCACCGTATTTAAAAAATGGCAAGCTACAGCTAACATGGGATGATCTGATAAAAATAGGCCAAGAAATGCATGCCAAGAATAAAGATGTTTATCTAATGACCAATATTACTGATGGTTATGTACGGTTTATGTTAAAAGCCATTCTTAAGCAGATTACCAACAAGATCCCTATTCAGGATGATTACACGATTGGATTTACCAAGGCGGATATGACCAAGGCGTTCAAAAAGATGCTGGAGATGTTCGACAGTGGAGCGGCAATGCCTTATAGTGAATCGGTGCTTTACAAGGATTCGCTGGTGAACAACCCCAAGTGGATGAGTGGACAAATCGGCGGGGCATTTATATTCTTCTCCAACATTGACGCTTGGACCAATGGGATTAAGTATAATTTCGATGTTACCAGCTTGCCGAAGTTTGCCGATGCCAAGACATCAGGACAGGAATCCGCCCCATCGCTGATGATCGCCATAAACAACAGATCACGGAATAAAAAGGAAGCTGCAAAATTTGTAAATTGGTTTCTCAATGATCCGAAGTGTGCGGCGATTCTCAAGACGGAACGCGGTGTTCCGACCAATTCAGACGCTCTGAATGTGTTGAAAAAGAACAATACTTTAAGTCCGATAATGGCAAAAGCGATTGCTACCTCTGATGCTACCCGTGGTTTTAAAAACGGCGCACTCGAAATGAACGCTTCCATTCACGCCATCTTTGTAGAGAAAATGGAGAAGGTACTTTATAAAATAGTAACTCCCGAACAGGCGTCTGAAGAACTTATTAATGACTTGACTGCAAAGCTAAAGGAAATGAAGGGACAAGAATAACTTTTACGGAAGACACAAGCCGGGGTGGCAACACCCCGGATGTGTCTTCGATGATATTTTAGAAGTGTTACGTACGGAGGACATCATGCGGCTAAGCCGAAATACATTGGAAAAATTTCATGGATATCTTTACATAGCACCGTGGTTGATTGGATTTTTCTTATTGACGCTCATTCCGTTTGTTGCATCGTTTGTGTATTCTTTTACCAATTATGACATGTTTAACTTCAAATTTGTCGGGTTAAGGAATTATATCGACATATTCACCAATAACCAGATATTTAGAGATTCGCTCGGGCGTACCTTATTGTACACCCTAATCGCGGTGCCCGGGAAACTGGTTGTCGCACTTATCCTGGCATTATTGCTCAACAAGAAGATCAAGGGGATTGGAGTCTATCGTACGCTGTTTTATCTTCCTTCAATACTGGGCGCAAGCGTGGCATTGTCAATTTTATGGAAATACGTGTTCAAAACGGACGGGCTTGCCAACATGTTTTTTGGATTGTTTCACATGCCTGGAATCAATTGGCTTGGAGATCCTGACAAAGCTTTATTCTGCCTGATACTTCTGCCGCTTTGGCAAATGGGTTCGCCCATGGTGTTGTTTTTGGCAGCTCTCAAGACAGTGCCATCGGAAATTGTTGAGGCTGCTACGATTGATAGGGCAGGTAAAATTCGTATTTTCTTTCATGTGACTTTACCTTTAATCACTCCTGTAATTTTCTTCAATCTTATTATGCAGACCATCGAGATTATTCAGTTATTCACACCCGCTTATATCATTACGCAGGGAGGTCCTATCAAAGCCACCTATCTATATGCGCTGATGCTTTATGATGTATCGTTCCGCGATTTCCAAATGGGGTATGCCAGTGCATTATCTTGGGTGCTGTTTGTGATCATCATTATTTATACCATCGTACTTTTCGGTACCTCCCGAAAATGGGTGTTTTATGAGGATGAAGGAGCATGACGCATGAAAAAGAATTTTTGGGCTAAAATACTTCTATTTTTACTGGCTGTAATCGTAAGTTACCCTTTTATATGGCTATTTACAGCCTCATTTAAAAACAATACCGAAATTTTTGCTTCTCCGAGCCTGTTTCCGCAGCAATTTACCTTGGAAGGTTACATTAACGGCTGGAAAGGGATCGGAGAGAATACTTTTGCATTATTTCTCAACAATTCATTCTGGCTAGTCATCCCTACGGTGCTTCTTACTGTGGTATCGAGTTGCTTGGTTGCCTATGGTTTTGCCCGTTTCGAATTTCCACTTAAAAAATTCTGGTTCGCTGTTATGATATCCACAATGATGCTTCCAAACACGATAATCATGATTCCGCGCTACATTTTATTCAGGGATTTTGGGTGGCTGGACAGTTACAGGCCATTCTTTGCCCTCGCAGCTTTGGCTGCAAATCCGTTTTTTACTTACCTTCTGGTCCAGTTCTTCCGGGGGATACCGATCGAAATGGATGAATCGGCATACATGGATGGCTGTACGCGGAGGGGGACTTTGCTCAGAATTATCATACCGCTCGCCAAAACGCCGATTATATCCGTGGTATTGTTTCAGTTTATCTGGACATGGAACGATTTTGCCAACCCGTTGATCTATGTAAACTCCACCAAACTTTATCCCGTATCGCTCGGTTTGCGGCTGGCGATAGATAGTGAGTCCGCGATAAGTTGGAATAAGATCATTGCTATGTCCGTAGTCAGCATGCTGCCTTGTATCGCTTTGTTCCTTTCCATGCAGAAGTATTTTGTGGAAGGCATTGCCACTTCAGGTTTGAAAGGATAAGGTTAAGGGAGGGTAATATTAGATGGAATCTGAAAAAGTTATGATCGAGGTCGACGTACTGGTCACCGGCGGAGGAGTTTCAGGTTGTGCCGCGGCGATTGCCGCAGCGAGGGCGGGCGCCAGAACTATGCTGATTGAGCGGAATGGTTTTCTGGGCGGTATTGCCAGTTCCAGTATGATTTCGAATATTTATAACCACTATATCGCCAGGGACGGCAGGATGGTCATGCGTGGCATTGGCGTCGAAGTAGCTAACCGGCTGGTGAACCGAAATGCCGGAACGCCTGAATGGAAGTATCCCGACGGCAGGCTGGTACATGACCCGGAACAGCTTAAATTGGTTTTTAACGAAATGATGGATGAGGCTGGGGTAACAGTCCTGTTGAATTCCCTGGCGATAGACCCTGTTGTTGAAGACGGGAAAATATGCGGCGTTCATGTAGATACGGCTGCCGGACGACGGGTCATAAGGGCGGCAGTGGTGGTTGATACTACCGGTGAATGTGACGTTGCATGGTCTGCCGGTGTACCCGTCCGCAAAGCTGCGGGGCTTGGTACGTTAACTTTTAAAATGGCCAATGTGGATCTGGAAAAACTTTATCTTCACTTCAAGGCGCACCCTGAAACATTTCCTGTAGGTATTGATGCTATGAAGGACTTTAAAGAATTTGAGAATGTCTGGCTCAACCGGGGTGTTTTGTACTTTCCTCATTCAGGCGGCGAAGATTGGGATCTGTTTCAAAATGCCATTCAACGTGGTAAGTTCATGAAAGAAAAGGGAAACATCTTCGGTATGGATTCCGCATGCATCATCGGAATGAAGGGGCACAATACCGCGGTGATCAATTCCCAGTTTTGGCGTATTGTCTCTATTGATCCGAGAATCATGTCGCCAGCCGAGGTAGAGGTACATGAAGCCTGTCTTTATGTAGCTGATTTCATGGTGCGGAATATTCCCGGGTTTGAGCATGCCTATACTGCGCAGATATCCGATGAGATTGCCATCCGGGTAAGTCGGGGGATTATCGGTGAGGAAACATTCGACAAGGATGAACGGACGGTACGCAATGTCATTGAGTCCGATGATGCTGTGGCGAACGGAACCGATATCGAATACCGGATTCTCCGTGATATCCACGCCGATCCCCGTTATGTGAAATCAGAATTGAAAGAGGAAGATAATATTCGTGTGGATGACGTTATTGCCTGTCGTCCCATACAGAAAAACTTCAAGCTCACCGGCGAATTTGTAAGTAATTTTACCGTTGATATCCCGTATGGAGTCATGCTGCCCTTGAATGTTGAAAATCTTTTGGTCGCAAGCGGCAAAGGAGTATCATGTGTTCCCCAGACAATGCTGCGATATCAGTCGGCCGGTATGGCTCTGGGACAGGCGGCCGGTGTGGCCGGAGCCCTCGCTGTTAAAAATGGTGTTACTGTCCGGAATCTGGATATCCGGCTATTGCAGTATGGATTACTGGATCAGGATGTGTATCTTGGAGATGAAAAAAGGCTGTGCGAATTGGGCCTGATGCGATAATTCCGATTAAAACAGGGGGTATGCAGGAATGAACGATGATCGGCATGATGATGGGCAAATGAGATTTGATCTCCTTGTAGTCGGTGGTACGCTGGAGGGGTGTATTGCCGCAGTTGTTGCCGCCCGAAGCGGATATAAGGTTGTTTTGATTGAAAATAGCGGTTCCCTCGGCGGCCTGGCCACCAATGGTCTCCATTCCTGGTTTCCGGCGCTTGATTCTCAGCTGGGTGATACCACAGTCAACCAAATCAGGAATGAATTGCTGGAGCGGCTGGAAATAGCGATATCTGAAGCACCTGCGCTTTACAGGGAACAAAAGTTAAAAGTCATACTTGGCCGGATGTTGCGCGATAACGGTATCACATTGTTAACCCATGTGTTTGTGTCGTCGCCAATTATCGAAGCAGGTGGGCTCAAAGGATTTCATGTTTATGGAAAAACCGGATGTATTCAAATTTACGCCGGTGTGGTTGTTGATGCCACTGAAAAGATGGAATGCCCGGGTCAGTTAGATCTGGAAATGATCAATAACCAAAAGGCTGTCAATATTGGAATGAAGCTCAACACAGTAAATTTTGGAGAGATTACCGGGCTTTGCGGCACGAAAATTTGGGATAACGGTAAATCGTTTGTGGCCAAGCTGTCGGTTCCATACTCCTGGCAACATGGCGGTATGACCATGGAAACTGCTGAGTTATTACTGCTTGGGGATGCCGATTGTGGAGAGCTTATTGTACATGGTCTTAAATGCAGTACGGATACGGTGGATCCTCTGGAACTTTCCAAAATTCAAATGAATCTGTCTCGGTTCGCATACAAGCTGCGGGATTATCTGCGAAAAACGGTTGCGGGTTTTGAGGCCGCCCATATTATTCACATTGCTCCAAAAATGGATACGTACGGATTGCGATGTTTCGACGAAGGTCGATTAATTTATAAAAACCTTTTGGTATGTAATAATCATGCAGGTGCATATGGCAATAACGAGGCGATACGCATTGGCGCGATTGCTGGCAAATGTGCGGCCAGCATTGGATGAACTTGTATTTTATTTACATTTGACGGCCTCGACTCGGGGGGTGCATAATAATATTATGTATCAACTTATTATTATCGAAGACGAGATCGAAATACGCAAGGGATTTGTAGAATGTTTGCCATGGGCCGAATTGGGTTTCGAGATGGTGAATGACTTTGCCTGCGGTAAACCGGCGATAGCGTGGCTGGAGAACCACACGGTGGATGTTGTTGTCACCGATGTGAAGATGGATGAAGGAAGCGGTCTGGATGTCGCCGAGTATCTCAACAAGGCCGGGAGATTGGAGACCGTTGTGTTCTACAGTGCGTATAAGGATTTTGATTATGCTCGCAAAGGTATGAACTTCGGAGTGAAACGTTACATCACCAAAGATATGGATTACAACGAACTGGTAGAAATTTTTCGCCAGGTCAAGAGCGACCTGGACAAAGAGATCAACGGCGCACCGAAAGTTCTCGCTTCTCCAACCCCGGAAGTGAAACCGCATAATAATCCCATTGTGAATCAGGTCTTACGCTATGTCGCCAAATCATATCGCACCGCCACGTTGGAAAGCGCTGCAAAGGTGGTGCAACTGAATCCCTATTATCTCAGTGTATACATCAAGAGTAAAACAGGTGAAAACTTTCGCGATATTCTCACCCGTGTCCGCATGGAGAAAGCAAAAATATTGCTGCAGGATCCTACATACCGCATTTGCGAGATAAGCGATCTGCTGGGTTATAGCGATGTACGAAATTTCGTCCGCCGGTTCAAGAGTTATTACGGCACAATACCGAGTATTCAGAAGAAGAACCAATAACCAACTACATGGTAAAGGTGAAAACTTATGGGGATAAATGACGATTCCTTGAATTATACTGAACTTGCCCGGAAGGTCCTGTCGATGCTGCTTAGAAACACCGGGCAGGATGCTGACGACGGAAAACGAAACAAGATGGGCAGCGGTGTCAAAGATAGTACGGCTTCCCAAGCATCCGGAGCAATGACGGCTGTGGATGACCACCTGACATTGAATAACTGGGAATGGCCTACCGGCGTGGCTTTATACAGTATGTACAAGCTTGCCGACCGTTCCGGGGACCGGGAGTTCTACGACTATCTGCTACAATGGTATGATTCCAAGTTATTAAAGTCGGATGTTCACAAGAATGTGAATACGGTTGCGCCTATGCTTGCTTTAGCCTGTCTGTATGAAGACGAGCCACGGCCGCAATGGCGCGTCAAAATTCAGGAATGGGTAGATTGGATTATGCTTGAGATGCCGCGTACCACCTATGGCGGACTTCAGCATATGACGGTTCTGAATCGCCATTACCAGCAGCTCTGGGATGATACGTTGTTTATGACGGTTTTGTTTCTTGCGAAAGCCGGCGGGGTACTGGGCTGTGAAACCTTAGTGGATGAGGCGAAATACCAGTTTCTGATTCACATTAAGTATTTGCAGGATAAGCTTACCGGTCTGTTCTACCATGGTTGGACATTTGATTACAAACATAACTTCGCCAATGTGTTTTGGGCAAGAGGAAACAGCTGGTTTACTGCCGGCGCTGTTGAATTCCTGGAGATTTGCGGTAACCGGGATTCCGTATTCCGGTATGTGTTGAGTTGTCTGGAGGACCAGGTTAAGGAACTTGTGAAGCATCAGGGGGAAAACGGGTTGTTCACTACCATACTCGATTCCGAGGAAAGTTACAGTGAGACTTCAGCCACAGCCAACATTGCTTATGGTATATTGAAAGGAATACGTCTTGGTTTGCTTGATGGCGGGTATGCCGAAGCAGGGCAAAAAGCAGCCCGGGCTGTGATTGATCAAATTTCTGGCGACGGAACCGTTCAGGGGGTTTCGTACGGGACCGGTATGGGCACTTCGGCAGATCACTACCGGAAAATTCCGATACGGCCTACCGCTTATGGGCAGGGATTGTGCTTGTTGCTCTTAAGCGAACTGGTCTGATCGGAACGATGCGAGTTTTAAAATGTTGAGACGGGTATCCAAAAAATATATATTCTTTAAATATGTTTTAAGTTTTCTGTTGCCGGTAGCGATAACGGTAATTCTTACGTTTATATCGGGCTGCTACCTCAATAATTTTGTGCGGTAAAAGAATGCCCGGGTTTGTGAGAACATTGCGCGGCAATTATGCGCTGATTTGAATAAAATACTGGAAGAGACGGACATGATGATGCTCTCCTACACTACCAACCTCAACTATTTTAAAAGGTTGGGTAGTGTATTGGGAGGGCATGACCTCTCTTACGAAGAATTGCAGTTGCTGAGATTTTGCCAGGATACCCTGGATATTTCCGCCGGAATCCACCCCTATATTTATTCGGTTTACTGTTTGCCCTATTCCAAGAGATCCGACTCTACATTTATGGTATCTTTTGACGGCGTCTATTCACTGACGAATTATCCTGATAGGTCATTTATAACTTCTGTCCGGCACAGTACGCGGGATTACGGTATTGTTGTCCGCAATTACAAAAGTGGATCTCTGCCCGCAGTGAAGCTTCTTTCAAAATACGCATTGGTCAAAAGTGTGAGCCATAACCGAACCGAGGGTATCCTGATCGTGAATCTGGATATTAAGTATATTGAGCTCATGCTTAACAAATATATGCATGAACGGACCGACGGCCTCTTCATTGTTTCCTGGAACCGGCATACCCCCATTTTTACTAGTACGGAACTGAAGAAACTTGGCAGTGACCAGGTTAAAGAGATGCTTCGGCAGGTTGAAGCCGGTCATTCTGTTTTCTTGCCCGCATCGAATGATCCGACAATATCCGGAATGCCCCGAAAAGTAGAATATCTGCCGGTTAAGGAGATTACCAGCAATTACGGTTTTACAGTCCATCTGATGGTTTCACGCGCTTCACTTTATGCCACCAGTCAAAACCTGGTTTTCGCCAATATTGTAGTTATTCTGTTTTCCATATTCATAGGTATTGCCATTATTATCATGATTACGCAGAAACGTTACAATGATATTATAAAAATAGGGGACTATATTGATGCCCTTGATGAAACCGGCTCAGTGACGGCCATCCCGCCGAAGTCGGGAAAGGGTTTGGATAAAACGATTTCCGGATTCCATCAATTTACGGATTATGTGAAACTGCGGCTTTCCGAACGCGAACTTAAGGAACGAAAACTGGAAATGCAACTGCTCCGCAGCCAGTTAAATCCTCATTTTCTTCTTAATACCCTGCAAATGCTCAATTGGAAAATTATGAGGGAATTCAAAGGGCATAGCGATTTCAACACCATCATTGAAAATCTTTGCAAGATTTTATCCTATTCTTTATATCCGGCGGAGTCCCTGGCTCCGTTAGCCGAAGAAATACGCTATACCGATTCGTATGTTGCGCTTCAAAGAAATAATCAAAAATATTCGATACAGATATTCTGGGAAGTTGACGATTCCATGAAACAGTATATGGTACCGCGCCTGTTGTTTCAGCCGATTATTGAGAACGCACAAAAGCATGCATTTAGTAAGGAATTTGCGGAACATGAAAAAGCGTTATCGGAGCCTCAGATAACAATTCGCTTCGAACGCAGATATGGTGATTTGTATATCGGTGTAAAGGATAACGGTTATGGAATGGATGGCGAAACGTTGGAAAAGATTCGTGATTCTCTCTCCCGGGAGCCGGTAAACGTTTCCGGAATAGGCCTGTCAAATACACACAAGCGGATTCAACTTCTTTTCGGCAGGAAGTACGGAGTCACGGTCAACAGTATACTCGGTGAGGGCACTGAAGTAGTGCTGCGGATTCCCATACTTTTGCAAGATTGAGGGAGATGATTAATTTCATAATCTTCCCTAAAAGGGTTGAATGCCAAATAGAGAATCCCTTTCTCAAGCCGGAGCGACAAAAATAAACGCTGTCCACCAGTGGGGATTAATGATTAGAAGCGGGTAAGGGTAGGCCATTCGGGTGAGATAAGTCACCGAGAGGCCTATTTTATTTGTAGTTGGGGATAAATAAGCTATGCAAATAGGAAATTTGGATATTTGGCAGGATGTCATTCGATGATAGTGAATTATACAATAATGGGAATTTATTGGAGCGCAAACGGAGGAACTACCATGAATTCGGCAGCGGATATCCGGAAAACCGGAGAAAAAGTCATCAACCGGCTGATCAAAACCACTAAAAATGACGGTTCAAACGACCATTTGGTGATTGAGACCTGGGAATGGCCCCAAGGAGTGGCGTTGTACAGTTTGTTCAAATACGACCAGGTGACTGGTGAGGGGATTTATCTGGACTTTATCCGGGATTGGTACCCCAAAAGGCTGGCTGAAGGATTTCCCGCCAGGAATGTCAATACCACTGCCCCCTTATTGACAATGGCCCACTTATATGAACTTACCGGAAAGAAAGAGTATCTGGAAATTTGTTCTGCCTGGGCGGAATGGGTAATGAAGGAGATGCCCCGAACCCAAGAGGGCGGGCTTCAGCATATCACCGCCATTGAAGTTAACAGAGAACAATTATGGGTGGATACGCTCTTCATGACAGTGCTGTTTCTGGCCAAGATGGGCCGGATTCTTAAATCGGAAGCTTATATCGAGGAAGCAATTTATCAATTCTTATTACATATTAAGTATTTATACGATCCTGCGACCGGATTATGGTTCCACGGATGGACTTTTCAAGACCGGAATCATT